>JANNUY010000217.1:0-21057 GCA_031414155.1 Acidobacteriota bacterium | reverse complement strand
GCTCCGTCAAAGATCGCGCGGCGCGTTTCATACGCTTTCACGTCCCACGGCGTAGCGCCCAACGGAAAGCCCACAACCGTGCAAACCTTGACTGGCGAACCGTAAAGCTGAAACGCGCAATCCTTGACCCACGTCGGATTGACGCACACCGAAGCAAAACTGTGTTCGCGCGCTTCGGTGCAAAGCACTTCGATTTCGGCGCGCGTGGCTTCGGGCTTGAGCAAGGTGTGGTCAATGAAACGGGCTACGTCGCCGCTGCCTGCGGTTGCTTGCCCACTGAGCAAGCCGATGCGCGTGGCTCCGGCTTGCAAGGCGCAGGCGATGTGATGAGGGCTGCACGCGGTGTGATCTTCACTCGCGCCACCGGCTTGCAGGCGCGCCATGATCTGGTCAGTGATTTGTTCGATGAGTTGGTCGAAAGAGGAATTCATAAAGATGAGTTCATGATGTTTTAACAACAAACCTTGCGCGGACGTTCTTCGTTCACGGGTTGCCCTGCGCAATAGCCGCGCAAGACGGCGCGTACGATTTGCCAGAAGTGTTGCCAGCGCGATTCACGATGCGTGCAAGTTGTAATTTGAGATTGCATAACCAAGTGTTCGCAGGCTAACACAGCGAAACGCTGGTGAGCTAGCGCGCGGTCTTGTCATCTTCTGTAACAGCGGGCGGCCCCATGCTCGGCGTACGCAACGAGACGAGATAGTCCGCTACGGCCTTGATCTCATCCGCATTCAACCACGTAGGCGGCGGAACCGTAGCGCCTGTGTGCGTGCTAGTCAGAAATTGCGTCCATTGTTCAGCCGTGCGCGTGGTGGCTTTGCGCAAGTCGGGTGCGATAGCGGCGATGCCGTGACCGTCAGGGCCATGACAACTTTTGCAACTGCGTTCAAAGGCTCGGGCTACGATGATGGGCATCAGCGGTTCGACGCTTTGCGGCGCGACAGCGAACGACGAACGCGCGACGTTTTGCGCATCCGTGATGGATTCTTCAGCTTTCTTTTGGCAGGCGATGGTTAGGCTGAGTGCGGCTGGCAAGGCGAATTGAAAGAGGCGTTTCATAAATCGGTTAGCGTCGGGCTTAACGTCGAGCGGCGCGCGCTTTGACGTTGGCATTGGCTTGTTGGCACTTGGCGCATACGCCAAAGATGCGCAAGCTGTGGCGCGTAGGCTTAAAACCGAACGACGCCGCAATCTCATCCTGCTTATGTTCGATGACTTCGTTATAAAACTCGATGAGTTCGTTGCATTGCGTGCAAATCAAGTGATCGTGATGCGGGTGATTGTAGTTATGTTCATAACGACGATGACCGTCGCCCAAACGTTCTTCACGCGCGAGGCCGCATTCGGCCAGCAGCTTGAGCGTGCGATAGACCGTGGTGAAACCGACTGTAGGGTCTTCGACCTTGACGACTTGATAAAGGTCTTCGGCACTCGAATGGCCTTCAGTGCGCAAAAAGACTTCGAGAATTACATCACGTTGCGCGGTGCGTTTGAGTCCCGCCTTTTTGATGTGTTCCCAGAAAATCGTTTTCTCTTCAGACAAGTCCGATTTTTGCGGAGGGTGTTCATACATAATGTTTGCCTCGGTGTTCCTGCCAGGAAGCGTGCATCATAAGCCTTTTGCGTACGCTGGCTCAAAGGCAATGCGACCTTATTTCTTCAAGATGCTCAAACCACTCGGCACTTCCGCTGGAACCATTGGGGCAGGGGCAAGATCATTCAACGATTTGAGAAAAGCTACGAGGTCATGTTCTTGCTGCTCGGTGAGGTCGAGTTTCTTGACGCGGAAGTCCTGACTGTCTGCCGACAAGCCACGTCCTCGTCCACCGCCTTCGTTATAAAATTTCACGACGTCTTCCAGCGTAGCGAAGCTGCCGTTGTGCATATAAGGGGCAGTGCGTTCGATGTTGCGCAAGCCGGGCGTCTTGAATTGGGCGATACCGTCTGCGCGCCGCAACACTGCGCCAAAGCCCGCGTCGGCATCAAGCGGAGCGCCCTTTTCATTTTTTGCGGGTACGCCAATCGAGGCTACTGAATCATCGTGAAAGAGCGGCGCGATGTGACATACGTTGCATTGGCCTGGTCCGAAAAACGTAACCATCCCGCGCAACTGCTCCGTCGTCAGCGCATCGTCCTTGCCGCTGACAAATCGGTCATAGTTAGTGTCAGTGATGTTGAGCTTGCGTTGAAAAGCTGCAAGTGCGCGGGCGAGATTCGGCAAGGTAATGTCGCTGCCATCCGGTTCTGAATTTGCGCCAAAGGCTTTGCTGAACAACTCACGATAGCGCGGCACTGCACGCAAGCGACGCCACAACGCAGGCACATCGCTCAAGTTCATTTCGTGTTCAGAAAACAGCGGCGCGAAGACTTGCTCTTCTAACGAACCCGCGCGCGCGTCCCAAAAGAAAAGCGTTTGATAAGCGGTGTTAAATAAACTCGGCGCATTGCGTGTCAACTCAATGCCAGTGCCTTTGCGTTGCACGCCGTAACCACGGCCATCGCCGCCAATCGCTTTCGGCAAGCCGTCTGCCATACCGTAATCAGGATGATGGCACGACGCGCAAGCCGTGCGTTGATTGCCTGACAACACCGGATCGAAAAACAAAAGATGACCGAGTTCAGCGGCGGGCAAGTGGCTGCGATTGCTGACGGGTTCAACGGGCGGTGCGATGGGCTGAGTGTTTTCTGCCGTTAGTGCTTGCCGCGCGAGTGCGAGCCACGCGGCGCGATCATCCATCGCGGTTCGTTTGGCTTGCGTGGTAATGGTTTCTATCGTGAGCGCAGGCGGCGCATGCGACTTGCGCATGTACGAATACGTCGCCAACGCACTCAACAACATAACAACCACGACGAGCAATCTGATGAACGTATGATTTGGTCTCATCAACTTGAACATAGCGAAGCCGCTTCATACGCGCAACCCGCCTCAACGAAACGTGCGCATCGCGGCATCAGGCAAATGTGGCGTAGCGTTGAATGCGAACAACCACGCTTCGCCTTCACGCACTCGCAATGTCGTCACGCTGCTGTTTTGCAACATTGCCATCAGGCCGAGTGTCTTGTCGTTGTTGAGGTTCAACACACTGCTCACTGTCAACGCAATCGGCGTGGCTGAAGTGAACACCGCAACTGTTTGCTCTGTCGCCGTTTCAATTAGGGCAGGCAATGCGCCTTGCACGCGCGCGCGAAACGTCCTCCATGTTTCAATGTGGGTTTCGCCTTGATAGTCATCGAAACGCGCGTTCATCCATGCTTCGATAACGGCGCGATCACAGCGGCCTACGGCTCCGCGCACGGCATGGGGTTCAACGCGCAACGTCGCTTGCATCGTCGCGTAATCAGCGGCGAACGTTGCATCGTCGCGTAACAGCAACGGCAACATGCCTTGATAGACTTCTGACAAACTGAACTCATTCCAACGATAGGTCGAGTTGCGGCGCGGGTGTTTGCTTCATCTGTGGCAGCGCCATCTGTTGCAGCACAAGCTGTGCCGTGTGTTGTTGCCGTTGCAACGTGCCCGTGACGACTTGATCGAAGCGCAAGCCTTGTTGCGCGAAATACTCTCCCAGCAATATGGCTTGCTGTTGCCCCAGCGCCGACAACTGATCGTAAGCGTCACGCGATCCGGCTTGCCCATGACGAATGAAATAAATCGTACTCAACGGTGTTCCTAAAAACGGCTAAAAAGCCAATAAAAAAGGGGTGATTGCTCACCCCGATTTTCGTAGGTATTTAGTTTTGAATCGCTTGATTGCTCAAGCAAAAAGGAAAACTATTTCCCTTTCTTCGCTGCTTTCTTCGCAGGCGCGGCCTTCTTTACTGCTGCTTTCTTCGCCGGTGCGGCTTTCTTCGCAGGTGCGGCCTTCTTTACTGCTGCTTTCTTTGCAGGTGCTGCTTTCTTTGCTGCCATGATTTTTATCTCCTTTCTTAACTTGATAGCCTGACCACAAGATGATGTATGAACTTCTCTCTTGTGGACTAGAGCGATTAACACACTAGATATAGTTTATAGAGTGCGCGCGAAAATGTGTCAAGAAAAAAGTGCTTCATGTGATGACGCATGCAACGTGCAATGATGATGAATGATGCACACGGCATGTTCATCAACCAAGACGAAGCGCATAATCGCCAATATCCATGCACCTTTCAGCGTTGTTATATAAATCGTTTCATGCACCTTGTATGTTTGATGTACATGAAAAAAAGTTTTCGCATGCACGTTGTTATCATCGTGAGATGCGATGATAATCAGTTCGTTCACTGCCTCACATTACACGCATTTCATCATCAAGGAGATCGTCTCATGCGTTTACGCATACTGTTTCGTTCGTTCATCGCGTTATCGTTGATTGCTTCATTTTCATTGAGCGCAAAAGTGACCGCGCGTCGTAAAACCCTTGTGCCGCAAGGCTCGCAGACGACGAGCGCGAATTGGGAAGAGCGTATGCGCGCCTTGCCGCGCGCTGAAAACTTGCGCGCAATCATGAAACGCTTATCTGCTGAACCGCATCACCTCGGCTCACTCGCTGATAAGCAAAATGCTGAATGGATGCGCGATCAATTCAAAGCGTGGGGATGGAATGTTGCACTCGAAGAATACGATGTGTTGTTTCCTACACCGAAAGAAAGAGTCGTTGAATTGACTGCGCCGATAAAATTCATCGCGCAACTTAAAGAGCCTGTGTTAGCTGAAGACCCTGATTCCATTGATCAAAATCAATTGCCGACTTACCACGCTTACTCCGACGAAGGCGATGTGACGGCGCAACTCGTCTATGTGAATCAAGGCATACCGGCTGACTATGAAGTGTTGCAAAAGCTTGGCGTTGACGTGAAAGGCAAGATCGTTATCGCGCGTTATGGCGGCAGTTGGCGCGGCATAAAACCAAAAGTCGCTTATGAACACGGCGCGATTGGTTGTTTGATTTATTCTGACCCCAAAGATGATGGCTATTATCAAGGCGACGTTTATCCAAAGGGGCCTTATCGCCCTGAACACGGCGTGCAACGCGGCAGCGTGATGGATATGCCGATTCATCCGGGCGATCCGTTGACGCCCGGCATCGGCGCTACAAAAGACGCCAAACGCCTCACGCGCGAAGAAGCGAAGACGCTTTTGAAAATTCCTGTATTGCCGATTTCGTATGCCGATGCGTTGCCACTGCTCAAAAATCTCAGTGGTGCAACCGTGCCCGAAGCGTGGCGCGGCGCATTGCCCATCACTTATCACGTAGGTCCCGGCCCCGCGACCGTGCATCTCAAAGCCACTTTCGATTGGAAGCTCGTTACGCTTTACAACGTCATCGCAAAAATGCCGGGCAGCACACATCCTGATGAGTGGATCATTCGCGGGAATCATCACGATGCGTGGGTCAACGGTGCAGACGATCCGGTCAGCGGCATGGCTGTGGTAATGGAAGAAGCGCGCGCGCTTGGCGAGCTTTATAAACAAGGCTGGCGTCCGCAGCGCACGTTGGTCTATTGCGCGTGGGATGGCGAAGAGCAGGGCTTGTTGGGTTCGACCGAATGGGTCGAACATCACGCCGAAGAGTTGCGACAAAAGGCTGTCGTTTACATCAACTCTGATAGCACCAGCAAAGGCGTTTTGGGCGTCAGCGGCTCGCACACGCTCGAACATTTCGTCAATGACGTAGCGCGTTCGATCAATGATCCGAAGGGCAACGATCCCAAAAGCAAACAAACTTTGTGGAGCGCAATGTCGGAACGCCGCCAAACCCAAGCGCGTACTGACGAAGAGAGACGCGCCTTGCGCGGGCGGGCAGACTTGCGCATCAGCGCGTTGGGTTCGGGTTCTGATTACACGGCCTTCATTGATCATCTCGGCATCGCTTCGCTCAACATCGGCATGGGCGGCGAAGGCGGGGGCGGCATCTATCATTCCATTTACGATACGTTTGCGTGGTATACGCGGTTTTCTGACACAACGTTTGAATACGGTCAAACGCTGGCGCAGGTCGGCGGAACGATGGTGATTCGTTTGGCGGACGCGCAATTGCTGCCGTTTGAATTCACCAACCTCGCTGAAACGATTGATGGTTATGTGGATGAAGTAGTGCGCTTGCCGCATCCCAACGTAGAGGTCGAACCTTTGCGCAAAGCTGCGACGGTCTTGCGTGCCAGTGCCGACAGCTATGATCGCGCGTTGCGTGATGCGTTGCGTAACGGGGCAGTGAGTGCCGCGCAACAGAAAGCCTTGAACGTGCTGCTCTATCAATCTGAACGCAAGCTGCTTTCATCAGTGGGGTTACCACGCCGCGATTGGTTCAAACATCAAATCTATGCGCCGGGTTTTTATACGGGCTACGGCGTAAAGACGTTACCCGGTGTACGAGAAGCGTTGGAAGAAAAGAAATGGGACGAAGCCACCGCACAAGTCAAAGTCATCAGCGATACGCTCACGACGATGGCGGCTCACATCGAAGAAGCTGCGCGCACGTTGCGCAAATGACCCGACAAAGGCGGTACGGGGAACGTGAGCGACCTGAGCATTCAAATGCGAAACCGTGATGCCGATAGGTCGAACCTTTAAGGCTCAGTTCGCTCACGCTCCCCGTACCGCCCTCTGATTACCTATGCTCTTGCCTGAACGCATCGTCGAACAATTGCAAAACAAACGCGCGCGCTTTCGTGCGTATGACGGCGATTACCAAAAAGAACTCGCCGCTTATCAAACGGCGCTGGCTGGCTTGAGCCAATACGATGCCGCTGCGTTGCGCGACAAGCTGGCGGCGCACGAAGCACCGGGCGCTTTGCCGACTGATGAATTCAATGCCACATTGGCGCTGCCTTTTGCACCTACGTTTGCTCATCACGAAGCAGCGCGCGCGTGGGCGCACGAGACGCTGTTGGGGCATACGACCATTGCCGCTGACGGCAGCCAGATACTGCCCAACGCCGACCTGAACATTCCCGTCGCCGCCGTACAAGCTGCGTGGTTCGTCAATCCGCATGAGCCTGCGGGCCAATACGAAAAGAACCTGACCGTGCAAATTCTCTCGCCCGATGAGTTGCTGTTGGCTTATGAGGGCGAAGTCAAAATCTCTGAACAGGTCGTCAACCTCAAACGCTTTGAACTCGAAGTTGCGACGCTCTGTCGCTTGATGCGCGCGTGGCGCGAGGCAAACTCACCTGACGCGCCGTTGCTGTTGGTTTTCTTTGATAGTTCGTTGGTCATCTCGTTCGTCGAACAATTGCATCAGCAAACGCGGACGCAATACCTGAACGCCTTGCGCGATTTGTTGCGCTGTTCGGCTGAGACGCGCGTACCGGTGGTGGGTTACGTTGACAGCAGCCACGCACGCGACCTGACGACGATGCTGGCGTGCGCGTTCGATTTGCCAGCGGCTACGCGGTCGCACGATGCACAACTGCTCAACGCGACGCTCAACCAGTGGGGCGTGCGTACGCCTTATTTCATCTGCGCGCGCGGCAGTTCGCGCGGCATTCAGCAAAGCGTATTGGAACAGTTGGGCGAAGATTTTCGCCGCGAGCTTGGCTTCGTTTATCTCAAGACCAATAGCAACGCGCCCGCGCGGTTAGAAATCCCGCGTTGGGTTTATGACGCAGGCTTGCTCGAACAGGTTATTGATCTCGTGCGCGGCGAAGTCATCGTAGGCAACGGTTATCCTTACGCCCTCGAAACCGCCGATGCGACAGCAGTGTTAAGCGGACGCGACCGCGAAACCTTTAACGAAATCTTTCGCCGCTTTGCCGAAAGCGAAGGGCTGGCTTTGCGCCTGACGCAAAAGGCCGCGAGCAAAGCGCGACGGCGTTAGAGCCTGTTTTGAAATTTGATGTGCGCCTTTACCTGATTTAGCTTTCGCCACAAAAAGTCACAAGAACCACAAAGATTTTCTTTCCTTTTGTGGTTTCTGTGCTTCTTCGTGGCGAAATCCCTCTCAAGCCAAAGCGGATATTCAATTTCCAAACATACTCTTAGCCATTCGTCTTCTCTTGATCTGAATACAAACTGGAGATTCGCTATGAAACTTTTCGCTTGCAGCTTTTTGCTGCTGCTTTCCGTCGTTGGTTATGCCCAAACGCCGATCAATCAACTGACGGCTGACGTGCGAGTGCAACGCGCCCTCGCTTATCTCAAAGCAACTGAAGCCGAAACGATCAACGATCAAATCAAGGCTTGCGAGATTTCTGCGCCTACGTTTGAAGAAACGCAACGCGGCTTGCATCTCAAACAACGCTTCACCGAACTCGGCCTGCAAAACATTCGCATTGACAGCGTAGGCAATGTCATCGGCGAGCGTCCAGGTGGGGTGGGCGCAGGCAATGGCCCGGTGCTGGTGTTGGCGGCACATCTTGATACGGTTTTTCCGACGGGCACAGACGTAAAGGTTAAACGCGACGGCACGCTGCTCACCGCACCGGGCATCGGCGACGACAGTCGCGGGTTGGGCGTAATTCTCGGCGTCTTACGCGGACTGAACGAAGCGCAACTCGCCACGCAAGGCACGATCATTTTCGTCGCCAACGTGGCCGAAGAAGGCCTCGGCGATTTGCGCGGCGTG
The DNA here is from genome assembly GCA_031414155.1 of Acidobacteriota bacterium. GTDB lineage: Bacteria > Acidobacteriota > Blastocatellia > RBC074 > RBC074 > JACPYM01. The sequence continues at coordinate 12,514 of JANNUY010000217.1, read as the reverse complement.
CGGCACCTTTTCAACGGCGAGATGAAAGGACGCGCCACGCATTTCATTTCCGTAGACGGCACGGGTCTTAGCATTACGAATGTCGCTGTCGGGGTCGAACGTTATCGCGTCACCTTTCATGGCCCCGGCGGACACAGTTACGGCGCGTTCGGTTTGCCCAGTCCAATTCACGCGCTGGGACGCGCGATAGAAAAAATCGCGCGCTGGCAAGTGCCCGTGTCGCCCAAGACTACGTTTAACGTAGGCAAGATCGAAGGCGGCACGTCGGTCAATTCGATTGCGCATACGGCATGGATGGAAGTGGATATGCGTTCAGAAAGCGCGAGCGAATTGCAAAAACTCGACGCCGAATTCAAGCGCGTAATTCAGGCCGCGCTCGACGAAGAAAACACGCGCGGCGCGGCGGGCAAAAAACTCACTGTCGAAATCAAATCAGTCAGCCAGCGTCCGGCGGGCGTACAAGCCAAAGATTCGCCCATCGTCCAAATCGCGCTCGCGGCAGATAAAGCATTGGGCATTGCTTCGTCGCTCGAATCTTCCAGCACCGATGCCAACATTCCGATCAGCCTCGGCATTCCCGCCATCACGATTGACGGCGGAGGCACGGGCAAAGGCGCGCATTCATTGGATGAAAACTTCGACACGAAAGACAGTCACATCGATACGCAACGCGCGTTGCTCATTGCGCTCGGCATTGTGGGGTTAAAAACGGGAGGCAAATAGATGCGCGCGTTGTTGCAACGGGTGCGGCGCGGCAGCGTCACAATTGACGGGCAAGTGACGGGCGCGATCAATGCGGGCTTGGTCGTTTTGTTAGGCGTTCACGGCGATGACACGGCGGCAGAGAGCGAATTGCTGGCAAGTAAGATCGCCAACTTGCGCATCTTTTCTGACCGCGACGGCAAGTTCCATTTGTCGGCGCTGGATGTGAAAGCCGAAATGCTGGTCGTCTCGCAATTCACTTTGTATGCCGACACGCGACGCGGTCGTCGTCCAGGTTTCACCGATGCCGCGCGGCCTGAGACGGCGATTCCGTTGTATGAAAACTTTGTCGAACAGTTACGCTCGTTAGGCTTTTGCGTAGCCACCGGCGAGTTCGGCGCAGACATGTTGGTCGAGATTCACAACGATGGGCCGGTGACGATTTGGCTGGATACGAATGAATGGAAGCGCGAGGCTCACTCGTCACAATAAAGCCGCAATAAGAAAGATTGAATCGGGATTTTATGGCGAAGCGAAATCTGATTACGCGCTTATCTCTGACGACGGGCTTGCTCGCATACTTTTTCTTGGGGGCTTTACCGTTCAGTCGGCTTGGGGCGCTTTCTTCCGCTGTGCCAACCCAGGCGGGCCGTTCGACCGCTTCACGGATTGTTTTTACGGATGCCACGCAAACCGCCGGACTCGACTTTCGGCACGCTTCCTCCGCCGAAAAGAAATACATTGTTGAAAGCATGGGCGGCGGCGTAGCGCTGTTTGATTACGACAATGATGGACGACTCGATGTTTACCTGGTCAATTCGCATAACGTCGAAGCCGCACTCGCTAAACAGCCGCCCGCGCCAGCCGCGCTTTATCGAAACGTAGGAAATGGAAAGTTCGAAAACGTCACCGACCGAGCAGGCGTCGCTTCGCCGGGCTGGGCGATGGGCGTGAGCGCGGCTGATTATGACAACGACGGCGACGACGATCTCTATGTAACCTGCTTCGGTGCGAACACGCTTTACCACAATGACGGCAAAGGTGCGTTTGAAAACGTAACCGAACAGGCGGGCGTCGGTGATGCACGTTTCTCAACCGGTTCGGCGTGGGGCGATTATGACCGCGATGGCGATCTGGATTTGTTTGTCTCGAACTACGTCGCGTTCTCTTTGGACAAGCTGCCGCAATTCGGCAAAGGCGAAACCTGCCGCTATCGCAATATCGAAGTTCAATGCGGGCCGCGTGGCTTGGCAGGCGCGGGTGATACGCTTTATCGCAATAACGGAAACGGCACGTTCACCGATGTGAGCAAAGCCGCGAAAGTAGACGACGCGAACGGTTATTACGGACTTGGCGTCGTGTGGACGGATTTTGACGACGACGGTTGGCTGGATATTTTTGTGGCGAACGATGCGACGCCGAATTACGCCTATCGAAATAATCACGACGGCACGTTTGCCGAAGTGGGCTTAGCCAAAGGTCTGGCGGTGGACGAAAACGGCCTCGAACAAGGTTGCATGGGCATTACGATTGGCGATTACAACCGCGATGGACGGCTCGATTTGGCGGTGACGAATTTCGCCGAACAATACAACACGATCTATCGCCACAATGCCGACAGCACTTTTACCGATGTCTCTCGCCTGACCAAAACCGCCGAAGCCAGTTTGCCGCTGGTCGCTTGGGGAACGAAATTTTTTGACGCAGACCACGATGGCTGGCTGGATTTGCTGGTGGTCAACGGTCACATTTACCCGCAAATCGAAGGCGCGTTTCCCGGCGGGCAATACCTGCAACGCATGTTGTTTTATCGCAATCTTGGGAACGGCACGTTCGCTGATTGGTCGAATGAAGCAGGAGCAGTTTTGCAAACGCGGCGGGCTGCGCGCGGCGCGGCCTTTGGCGATTACGACGAAGACGGCGATGTTGATGTGATCGTCAACAACTTGGACGGCGCCCCATCGCTGTTGCGCAATGACACCGCCACGGCTCAGACGCATTGGGTGAAGTTGAAATTGGTGGGAAAGACTTTTAATCGCAACGCCATCGGCGCGCGCGTCAAACTCACGGCAGGCGCGCTCACACTGGTTGATGAAGTGCGCGCGGGTGACAGCTATCTTTCGCACTCAGATCGCCGCCTGCATTTCGGTTTAGGCGCGGCGGCGAAAGTCACGATGGTTGAGGTGCGTTGGCCGAATGGCGTGACTGAACGGTTCAACCAAGTGCCAATCAACCAAACGGTGACGCTGACCGAAGGCAAAGGAAACGCGGTTACGCTCAAACGTGGCAAGTGATTCAGTGATTTCGGTCACTTAGTTTGGGGTTTTCTTTCGATCACTTTTTAATTGTTCAGCCTTCATTCGCTCCACTTCGGCAAATTCACGATTGGCTTCGGCGGTGCGTCCGAGCGCGCGGTAAATGCGCGCGCGCAGGTAACGCTGCGTGGCATAGCCCGGTTGCAGGGCAATGGCGCGATTGAGCGGCACGAGCGCCTGGGCCGGTTTGTTTTGCGCGAACAGAATTTTGGCGAGCAGCGCATTGGCATCGGCGGAAGACGGATCAAGTTTGAGAGCTATGTTGACATGCGACATTGCTGTCGTGAGATCGCTCTGGGCTTCAGCGGAAGCGGCGAGGTAATAGTGCGTCGGCGCGTCGTTAGGCGTCTGTTGCAGTTGTTGAACGAACACGGCGCGCGCCTCGCTGTGTTGCGTGAGTTGGGCATAAGCGAATCCCAACGCAAACCGCAGGCGCGGTAAGTTAGCGTCGAGTTGTTCAGCCTTGCGCAATTCATCGAGTGCCTGCTCGTATTCTTGATCGCGCAAAAACGCTTGTCCCTGCAAAAAATGCAACGCGGGCAATCCAGCGGGAAAGGCGGCGAGCCGTTGCAAGGCGTCCTGCAATCCGACTTGTCCGGCGCGTAAACACGACTGCCCCAAAGCGTAAAGGACTGCGGCATCGGGCGGCGCGGCGTCGAGCGTCGAACGCAATTGCGTGATGGCTTCGGCATCGCGCCCCAGCGCGTTGAGCGCGAGTCCGTATAGCTGGCGCGCTTGCGTGTTATTCGGCTGTTGCGCGAGGAAGCGTTCAAAGACCGCCGCCGCAGGTTTCATCTGCCCGGCGCGGTAATGCGCGATGCCGAGGTTGAGTTCGATTTGAATCAAGTGCGGCGCGAGCTTGCGCGCGCGTTCATAAGCAACGACGGCTTCGTCATATTTGCCGAGGCGCACCAGCACTACGCCAAGATTGGCCTGGGCTTCGACGTAAGCGGGATTGCGTTTGAGCAGCGCGCGATAAGCGGCAGCGGCTTCGTTGAACTTGCCTTGTTGTTGCAGCGCGACGGCCTCTTGAAATTGCGCGACGGGATTTGCGGCTTGCGCGGTGGCAAAGGTGAAAACGCAGGCGAGCAGCAAGGCTTGGAGCATGATGATGTGAAAAGGGTTCAGTAAATTTGAGTGAGTTTCCTCAAGCAGCTTGTGGCAGGGCCTCTGGTTTGAGGTAGCGCCCCAAGGTCTGCAAGAGCGCAGACGTTTCTGAAAAACTTAGCCCCAGGCCATCTAGTGTGCCTCGTGCATCAAGCACAGTTTGCAAAGACAGTAACAAGCCCCGTGGATCTTCGTTAGCCTCAGCCAGTGCAAGCCGCAGCAAATCAGCCGCTTCCGTGGCGTCTGCGGCTAGGCGTTTTCGCATTAATTCATCGAATGTCATCATGAATTTACCCTCAATTTATCCTCAAGTTGCCCGGGTTTGATATTCCTGCCAGTAAGATTGTGCTTGTTGAATATCAGCCATTTGAGTTGACTTATCTCCGCCGCAAAACAATAAAATTACATGGCGCTCAGTGAATGCGAAATAAAGACGATAGCCTGGCCCATAATCAAGGCGGAGTTCTGCTACGCCTTCTCCCACCGTTTTGTAATCGCCGGGATTGCCACCGCGCAAACGGAAAAGCCGTTTTTCAACGCGTGTCCGCGCTTGGCGGATGCGCAACGCGACCAGCCATTCGGCGAACGGGCAAGCGCCCGCTGGCGTTTCGTAAACGAGAATTTCTTTAGGCTGACCATCGAACATATTGCGCCTTCAGTACGGCGGTCATTTTACTCACTCAATAGAAAGAAGAAAGAACTGACTGCGATTTAACGTGGCGAGGTTTTGCCTTGCGCCTGCCACTTGGCCACCATCTCTTTCAACGCCGCAGCATCTGCCGCCTGCGGGTTCAGCTTGAGATAAATTTGAATTTCCTCGGCTGCTTCTTTGAACTTTTGCTCGTGCGCATAAACTTCGGCCAGATAGACGCGGGCGCGCTGAACGCTTTCGGCGCCGAGCTTGAGCGCCTGTTGCAAACATTGTTTGGCCGCGTCGTAACGGTCGAGCGACAAATTGCCGTAACCCAACAGCATCAGCGTCAACGCCGAATTCGGTTCCAGCACAAAGGCATTTTCTAAATTGCTCACGGCGGCAGCGAAATTCTTTTGCTGAATCTGGCAATAGCCCAGGCCACGCAAAGCGGGGACGAATTTGGCGTTGAGTGCGAGCGCGCGCGCGAAATCCTTTTCTGCTTCAGCCAATTCGGTTTGCTGCATGCGCAAGCCGCCGCGTTCGGTCAGGGCTGCCACGTAATCGGGATAAAGATCAATGGCTTCGTTAAACAGTATTAGGGCTTTGCCGGGTTTGTTTTCTTTTTGCGCTTTGAGGCCTTGCTCAAAGGCTTGGCGCGCAGCTTTGGGAACGGCGGCTTCGGCGACGTTTACCACCTCGGTGACGGTTTTGGCTTTATTCGCGTTGACCGGCAAACGCAGGTAAACATCAACTTGCACACGGCTGGCATAGGAGCGCGTCGAATCAGATTCCGCCGGATCGCTGTATTGATCGGGCGCGTCGGGATTGACGGCTTTCACTTTGTAACGTCCGCCCGGCATGCCGCGAAATTCGTAATTGCCGCTGTCATCGCAAGGAATATAGCGATTCAAGCCGTTGGGCATTTCGAGATAAACCTTCACGCGCGAAGCCGGTTTGCCGTTGGGCAAATAAACGCGGCCAAAGACGAGGAAGCCGGGGCCGCCAACGCCGCCCAATTGCGCTGCCGCACTGACCGCCATAAAACACAGCAACAGCACGCTGCGTCCAAGTTTCATCGCCTGCCTCACAAGAGAAAAGCGGAGGCTGCACACAAGTTGCAACCTCCGCTGTTAGTGCATTGCTATCAGTTAGGCAGCTTAGAAGTAAATCTTCACGGCCAACTGAATGATGCGATTGCCTGACACCGTGCCGCTCAGGCCATTGTATTCACCCAAGCCGCTGCCCAGTCGCGGATTGCCGCTGAGCGTTGCGCCCCGGATGTTTTGGACGTGAGCCGCATTCGCATTTTGCTTCGGCAGAAAGTCTGAGAAGTTGGTTGCGATATTGAAGTTCACGCCGCTATTGAAGCCGCTGAATTGCGCGTGGTTGAAGACGTTGAATGCTTCAAAACGCAATTGGAGGCGGCGTTCACTGTCACGCCCCAACGCAAAGTTCTTGAACAGCGACAAGTCCGTTACGTTGATGCCGGGGGTGTTAAGGTACCCAGCCGAATATGCTCCTTGCAGTTTCAAGGCTTCGGCTACGCTGGGTAAGCGGATGCCTTCCCAGTTGAAAGCCTTGTTGCGATCATCGGTGCGGCTGATGTCGCTCGAAAAGAGCGCGCCCAACCCTTCCGTCCACGAACCATTGATGCGCTGATTGAGGTTGACGTTCGGAATGCCAATGCCCGCTTGCGTGGGCGACCCCGAAATGAATTGCGTGATGCCGGTGATTTGCCAGCCGTTCGTCACGCTCTTGATGAAGGGGTTAGCATCTTTCAGACCCGGCAACCGCCAGTCATAGTTCAACACCATCAGGTGGGTGCGGTCATAGCTCAAGCGGCGATAGTTTGTGCAACGTGAGCAAACCGGATTGATGAAATCGCTATACGTGTTTGCCGTGCCCATGGCTTTCGACCACGTATAAGCCATTCCGATATTGACGGAATTGCCCATCCGCTTGTTTAACGTCGCTTGCATCGAATGGTAATTCGACGAACCCCCGAAGGTACGCATACCGACCGTCGTATAGCCCGGATAGCGTTTCAGGAAGTCAGCCGCCAGCGCGTAAGTGCCTGAGAATTTCAGCCCAGCGTCTTTGTAAACCTGCGCCAGATTGGGTTCTTCGTCCGGCACAATGCCGCCGGGGAAGCGTGCCGGGTCTTGCGCCGCTTTGGTGAACAGTTCGCCATACGGACTGAAATTCATGTTGAGCAACTCCTGATTATGGCGGCTCAACGTGCCGACATAACCTACGCTCAACACTGTGTTCCAACCCAAGTCTTGTTGCACCTGCAAGCTGAAACTTTGCACGCTGGGAACATAGCCCTTCTGATCAGCCGAAATCACGCCCGTTGTTCCGAGTGCGATCTGTCCGGTGTTTTGTCCCACGGTGGACAGACTGCCGAAGTTAAAGGTCGGATTGAAAAACAGCGGCGGCTGGCCGACGGCGGCAAAGGCCAGTTCGTTGCCTTGCACACGGTCATAGCCCAAACGATAGCCGCCGCGCACGACCGTTTTCTTGTTGCCGAAAACGTCAAACGCAAAGCCCAGCGACGGGCCGAATTGCACGCCACGGCTTTGAATGCCGCCGGGGAAGTTGCCTTCTTTTTGGCCCACCATTCCGTTGAACGGATTGCCCGAACCCGGAACGATGCGGTTGACCAGATAAGAAGGCAGCAACAGGCTCGCGTTTTGCGAAGCCGCCAGCGGCGTGACGGAACCTGTCGGCCCCGGATCATAAGCGCGTTGGTTCGCACCTGAACATCCGCCCAGCGCGAAAGTGCCGGGAGCGCAGGTCAGGCGATAAAGCCGTACGGCTTTAGATTGGTCCCACTTGTCTTGCACGAAGTAATACTCTTGCTGACGCTTATCGAATTGGGGATAGATCAGCGAGAACCGCATTCCGTAATCCAACGTCAAACGGCTGTTGACCTTCCAGTTGTCTTGCGCATACCACTCGATGTTGGTCGAACGATATTGCCCTTGAAAGACGCCGATGTTCGGTTGGCGGAACGTGTCGAAATTGCCGAGCAACGCGTTGGCATAAGGATGCCCTGAGTTGTTCGGGTTGTTGATGTTGTTGCTGAAACTGATCGAAGCGGAATCGCCCGCCGCCTGATCCTTACGGCTGCGTTGGTAATAGAAACCGACTTTTGCCGTATGCGTGCCAAAGACCCTGCTGACGTTGTCATAAATGTCGAAGGTCGTGTTGGAGTTCTTGTAAGGGAACTGACTGTAACCCGTCGCGCCGCCGAAGTTCGTATTCGGGATGCCGCCAAACGTGATGTTAAACCACTGGTTGGCCGGATAGCCTTGAAAGGGCAACGCAAAGTTAAAGCCGATGCCCGAATAGGTCGCGGCATTGGCTTCGGTCGGTTCGAGTGTCAAATTGTTTTGGCTCGCGCCAAAGATGAATTCGTTAGTCATCGTCGGCGACAAGGCCGAGGTGACATTCAACGTGCTGTTCCAGGCCGGTTCTTGCCTGAAAATCAGATTGTCGAAAGGAATCTGGTTGTTGCCGCCCGTCCAACCCAAGCCGTAAGGCATGACTTGCCGGTCAGCATCGCGCGTGTAACGAACGTAAGCCTTGGTGTTGTCGGTCACGTTGTAATCAAGCCGGATGCTGCTTTCTTTGCGCGGATAACTGACGCTCAACTGGGAGTTGTGGTTATAGCGCAAGCCGTTGATGCCGGCGGCATCCAGCGGCAGGTTTTCGAACTTGCGGAAGAGATTGAGAATCTTTTGCCCGTTCGGATCAATACGGTTCGTCGGAATAACGTTGTTGGCGAAAGGCTGGCCATTCAGCGGATCGCGGATAACGACAGCGGCAGAAGCTGCCGTAGCGTTGCCGTCAGCTTTGGTCTGACTGAAATCGCCTCTGGCTTCGAGCGCCGTCGGCACGCGCGATTGACGCGCGGCTTGCGGAACCAATTGCTCTTGCCATTCCTGCGACCAGAAAAAGAACAAACGATCTTTCAGATATTTGCTGCCGATTTTGGGTGCCCACACCGGGCCGCCGATGTTGTAACCCTGTTGATTGTAACGATAGAAATTGCGCGGATTATTCAAAACCCCCGGCAAGTTGGCACGAAAGCCATTCGCGTTGTTGAAATAGCTGTTGGCGTTGAACTGTTCGTGGCGGTGAAAGTAATAGCCCGTGCCATGAAACTGGCTCGTGCCGCCCTTGGTTACGATTTGCACCGCGCCGCCGCCCGAACGTCCGAATTCAGCCTGAAAGTTCGACGTCAGCACTTTGAATTCCGCTACGTTATCAAGCGAAAGCGCAACGTGTTGGCCGCCGTTTGAGCCGGTGTCTACGTTAGTGGTTCCGTCAATCGTCAGGTTGGTTCTGCCCGGACGCGTACCGTTAATTTGAATGTTCCCCAAACCGCCGGGGCCGGAAGTGGCAAACCCGCCGGTCTGCACTACGCCGGGCGTCAGCTTGAGCAGGTCGAGATAGTTGCGGCCATTCACCGCCAGATTCTGAATCTGTTGGTTATTGATCGCCGTGCTTTGTTCGCCTGATTCGGTTTTGATCAGTAAGGTCGCGGCATCGGCAGTAACTTCGACCGTATTGGTAATGTCGCCGACTTCCAGTTTGATAACGCCGGTTGATTGTTTGTCAGAGGCGTTGACGACAATGCCCGACGTAGCTGTTTTCTTAAAACCCGCTGCCTCGATGGTCACCGTGTAATTGCCGGGTTGAATGACGGGGAAACTATAAAAGCCTTCGCCATTGGTGGTGGTGTCGAGTTGGGTTGTGCCCGCCGTATTGCTAAGGCTGACTTTAGCCCCCGCAATGGCCTTGCCTTGCGGGTCATGTACGGTGCCGCTCAAACTCGAACTGGTTTGGGCAAGGGCTGCGCCGACCAGCGAGAGCGTGAGACCGCATACGATCAGCAAGCGCTGCATAAGCGTAACGTGTTTCATAAAATCTCCTGAATGTGCCTGAAGGTGTTGGGTGAGCGCCATCAAGAACAATGACGCTAGAGAAAACGACCAATACACCAAGCGACGTATTGGTTTAAGCCATACGCAATTTACAAGCTCTGAGCATGCGATAAGCGCTTCTCAAAGTGTTTTTTCATCCCTGCTAATCGTAAAGGTTAAATGGCCTGACGTTTGTTTCCAGCAAATGAGCATTGAACGTTTATCGTTGTGAACTCGGTCTTGATGTCCAATGCGGGGCGGATTATCCAAATGATGTGTGGCTGCGTCAAGACAAGGATTTGATGGAAGATCATAAAATCAAGCACCTCCGATAAAGCGCGTTAGCGGCGCGCGGCGAGCAAATGCAATCCCGTGCCGGTCACTGCGATAACCATTGCCGCCAACATCACCGGACGATCAGCGCCGACTTTCGGTTCGGCAAAGAATCCGATCAACGCAATCAACGAAGCCAACAGCAAAGCCACTGATCCTGCTTGTTGTAAACGCGCTCGTCCCGTTGCTTCCATTGGTTGAAAGTAAGCGCCCAGCAGCAAATGTGCCAAGCCGAACAGCAGCAGATAAATGTGATTGGCGCGAATCGAAAAGCGAAAGGTCGCGTCGGCTTCCATCGCCGGATGGATGACGCGCTCCATGTATTGCCCTGTCAGCACAAAGGCCAACACCATCAACCAACCAAACCACAGATGAATTTTGCGTAACATTCTTTCCTTTCAAACGTGCGGCGTCCCGCGCAAATATGCTTCCATCGTTTGCCGTCCCGCGCGAATGTGAAAGCCGTCGTAACAAAGCAGGCGCAAGATCGCGTCAGGGCGTCCGTACCAACTTCCCCAACCAAGCGGCGAGTCGCTATTCATATCTTTGGCGTCAATCACTGCGCCCGCGTCGAGCAGCATTTGAATCGTCGCCTCTGTGCCGAAAGCCGCCGCGCGATGCAGTGGCGTTTCGCCTTTCGTGCGACAGTCGCGCATGAATCCGCCCGTTTCTAGGTTGGGTTTCGTAGCGCAATTCGGGTTCGCTCCGTGTGCGAGCAAGACCTTGATGACGAGTTCGTGGGCGGGGCTGTTGGCCTTGCACAAAGCGGCGTGCAAGAGCGATTCGCCCGTGTTGGCGTCGCAAGCATTGGCGTCGGCTCCGCTCTCAATCAAGAACTGACACAGTTGCCAATGTCCGTGAAAGGCTGCGCCGTTGAGGTCGAAGTTGTCGCCCAATGACGCGAGCGTTTCGCCGTGAGCGAGCAAATATTTGATGGCGCTCACATCGCCGTAATAAGCGCACCAGCGGATGAGCGAAGTGCCGCTGCCGTCAGTCGCATTCGCAGCGTAGCCTGCCGCCAGATAATCGAAAACCAAATCGGTGCGTCCGTTTGCGATTCGTTCGAGCATGGTTTGTCTTCCTTTCTTGCTTGTCTGGTTGTTTACCCTTGCACGGTTTTCCACGCAGTGGTTTGCAACACGGCTGTTTCTGTTGGCGTCAGGCCGGGCAAGTTACTGGCAAGGCCGGTTGGGTTCTCATCGAAAAGCGTGGCAAAGAATACGCAAGCCGCCAAGTACGACCCGGCCAACCTAGGGTGACTTTGATCTTTGTCGTGCAACAGCGGCTTTTTGTGCTGACGTAAAAACTGTTGCCACGCGACGCCGACGGGAATGACCAGCGCGCCGAGTTCCGCAGCAATGGTCGTGTAAGCAGCAGTAAGCGCGGCCTGCGTCTCCGGCGCGTTTTGCTTGGCCCAGGTCAGATACAACGCAGTCTTTGCGCCGGAGTCTTTAATCACTTGATCGAAAAGTCGGATGTTCTCGTGCATGCGCGCTGGGTTCTTAATCGGCAACGTGCTTTGTTCTTGCAACACGACGTAATCGTAACGGGTTTGCTGAATGGCTGATTGCGCTTCGCCTTTGTTCCAATGCATACGCAACGAAGCCCCGCCCGCCTGAATCAGCCGATGCTCAAGCCGGTGGCTGCGTGCGACGGCCAGTTGGGCAATGAGTTCCGGCACGTTGTTACGCGCCGTGAAACTGTTGCCGATAAAAAGCACTTTGAGCGCCGTGGGCTGTGAACGTTTCTTCATTACTCTGTTTGGGTCTTTGTATAGGTTTATGCACTGAATCGGTTAGCTGAACGCAAGCGCGCTTTGGCGGTTTCAGCTTCACGATTGCGCGGCGGCGCATTGGTTTCAAGCGCGTAAAGCAACTTGCCAGCGACGGCGGTGACTTCATCAACCGCAGCGTCAAAGGCAACTTCATTCGCTTTGGAAGGTTTGTTAAATCCACTCAGCTTGCGCACAAATTGCAGCGAAGCCGCGCGAACCTCTTCGTCAGTCACCGGCGGTTCAAAATTGAAAAGCGTCTTGATATTTCTGCACATCAGCGTAGTTCCTCTTTTCTGCCCAAGACAGTTCCTGCCTGTCGCAATTGCGCGATGCGGTCGTCGTCATAACCGAGTTCGCGCAAAATTTCTTCGGTATGTTGCCCGAGCATCGGCGCAGCGCACTGAATCGCGCCGGGCGTTTGCGCAAAATTGACCGGAAAGCCCGGCATCCGCATGCGTCCAATGTGCGCGTGCTCGACAATCGGGTTCATTTCCATTGCGGTCACTTGCGGGTCGTTGAGAAATTCGAGGTAGCTTTGCACCGAACCGCAGGGCACGCCCAGCTTCAGCAGCGCCGCTTCCCATTCCGCCGTCGTACGTGTCTGGAAAACTGGTTGCAACAACGCCGTCAATTCATCGCGCGCAGCGGCGCGTTTGCCGTTCGTGTCATAACGCACATCCGCACCCAATTCAGGCAGTCCCATTTCTTGACACAGCAA
>JANNUY010000216.1:0-2370 GCA_031414155.1 Acidobacteriota bacterium | reverse complement strand
GTTGAACCATGTGCCTGCGTCGAGCTGCTTGATTTCGGCCAGCGTGAAATCGGCGACGTACCAATGGCGCTTCCCCGCTTCGTCTTTGCCGCGTTGCGGAAAGACTTCTTCGACATTGGTCGTACGCTCAAGCGTCTCGTCGTGCGCGCAAACCAGTACGCCGTCTTTGGTGATCTGCAAATCCTGCTCGACGTAATCGGCTTTTTGCGCAATCGCCAACCGATAAGCCGCCAGCGTGTGTTCGGGCGCATACGCCGACGCGCCGCGATGAGCAATCAACATTTTTTTGCCAGACGTTTGCGCGGCGCTGTGATCTAAGCCAGACAACGCGAGAATTGCACTAACAAGCCACATTCGTTTCATTGTGATTTCTCCTTGTGGGCACATCGTGAGGAATCGTGTGGCATTGCGTCAACGGGCGAACCAAGATTTTGCAAAGATTTCACGTCCTTTGCCGAAAATCCGCCCAACAAGCGCGCGAGTGTGTGCTATCGTGCGACTTCAATTCCCCCCTATAAAACATCACGCTGAGAGCAGTAACCTATGAACGGGATCGTCATCCGGCTCGCCGGAGTACCCAACCCTGAAACCAAAGTCTTCCGCCAGGAAAGCATCACCATCGGCACCGATGATAAGTGCGACGTGTTGATTACACCTGAAGTCTCGCTGCTAGCGCCACTGCCTGAGAACGAAGCTGAACTGTTGCCGCCGCCAGCGCTGCCTGCGCGCGCAATGCTGCTGACCCTCAAACTCGTAGACGGCACGTACCGCGTCTCTGCGCTCGGTAACGACGCCAACGTGCAGCGCGATGGCGAACCCGTCGTCATTGGCGAAGCCTTGCATGACGGCGACACTTATCATTTCGGCGCGACCGGCATTCGTCTGCGTTTCTTTGCCTTGAGCGATGCGGCTGAGTTGAGCGAATCATTCAAGTTGGGTACGGCGATGCTGGCGCGCGTCAAGCCCGCCGCGCGCCAGTTGCGCTTGCGGCGACGTGGCAAAACCGAATTGCAACCCGCCGCCGAAGCTCAACCAACCGAAGTCAACGTCGGAGTGCCGCGCACCGACGTCGCCATCGTTTTCGTCAAGCAATTGACGCGCGAACTGGTCGCCGAAATTCCGAAACGCTGGCTTTACGCCATGGCGGGCTTGGGCGCGTTGTTAATCGGACTGGCAATTTACATTCCGACGATGAGTTTCTTTCAAGGCCGCCAAAATCAACAGGCGATCAGCGAACTCAACAAAACCATCGAAGAAACCAAACGCAGACTCGAAGACGTCAACAAGGAACTCGGTAAAGTTGGCGAGAACGCCGCCAGCGCCGTGCGTACCGTGTCTTTCGCCAGCCGTGTCGTAGAAGATTACGGTCAAAGCGTCTGCTTGATTTATGGCTCTTACGCTTTCGTTGACCCGCGCGCCGGACGTGAAGCCCGTTTCAAAGAGTTCAACGAAAACAATAATCCGATCAATCCGAACGGCGGTTTGAATCTCAGCACCGACGGCAACGGGCGCGTTTACGTCACCGAATTTATCGGCACAGGCTTTTTGGTCGAAGCCGGACTCGTGCTTTCTAACCGCCACGTCTTGCATCCGTGGGAAGACGATCCGGTCGCCAGCGTGATTCGCAATCAGGGCTTGCGTCCCCGCCTGCGCGAGTTGCTGGTTTATTTTCCGAAATCCCATCAGCCTTACGTGCTCAAACAACTTGAAATTTCTGACCAGCGCGACGTAGCCCTGTGCGGCTTTGAGCAAGGCGACGCCAAGCTGCCCGCGCTGCCGCTCGACGACAAAGGCGAAAGCGCCATCAGCGGACAATCCGTCGTGCTGATGGGTTTCCCCGCCGGCATGGACGGCCTGCTTGCCCGCGTAGACGACCGTGAACGCTGGGGCCTCTCGCGGGTAGGCTTGCGCGCTGCCCTGAACGAACTCGCGCAACGCGAGCAGATTCGCCCGCAATCTACGCAAGGGCATATCGGTGACATCACCGAACGGCAACTGGTTTACGACGCGCCCACTAGCGAAGGCGGTTCGGGCGGACCGGTTTTTGGCTTGAACGGAAAAGTCATTGGCATCAATCAGGCGGTCATGCCCAACACCCCCTCGAACTTTGGCGTACCGATTCGCTTTGGCATTGAGTTGTTGCAGAAATACAAAGCCGCGTTGCAGGCCAAGCTCGACGCCTCGTCCGTCGAGCCTTCGCCGAGCGTGATGCCGAGTCAGTAAAATTGGTAACGCAACCCGTCAGGTTGCGTAGGTATACGGTTTTCGCCCAACGGCTTTTTAGTGCAGACTTCACAATCTGATTGGTTGCGATACCATTCGGGAGTCCGAAAATGTTTCGCAACGTGATGCCCCCATCACGCATCTAAA
>JANNUY010000215.1:0-5268 GCA_031414155.1 Acidobacteriota bacterium | reverse complement strand
TTGAAAGAAACGCGCGGCGATGTGCAGGAAGCCATTGATATGACTTTTTATACGGCAGGCGAAGGCCGTCGCTTGCATGGCTACACGACGCCGTCTGAATTGCCCGACAAGCTGGCGCTGTGCGTAAGGCAACCCATCGGCGTATGCGGATTGATTACGCCGTGGAACTTCCCGATGGCGATTCCTTCGTGGAAGATGCTGCCCGCGCTGGTGTGCGGCAACACGCTGGTCATCAAACCGGCGGAAGATACGCCGCTCTCGACTTACAACTTAGTCGCCGCGATGGAAGCAGCAGGCTTGCCCGCAGGCGTCGTGAACATCGTCGCAGGCGCAGGCAAAGACGCTGGCGCTGCCTTAACGACGCACGAAGATGTCAGGTTGATTTCGTTCACCGGTTCGACCGCAACGGGGCGCACCGTCGCCACCAACGCCGCGCAACACGACAAAATCTGTTCGCTCGAAATGGGCGGCAAGAATGTGATTATGGTGATGGAAGACGCCGATCTGGATTTAGCTGCGGAAGGTGCGGTGTGGGGCGCGTTCGGTACGTCAGGGCAACGCTGCACGGCTGCGTCGCGCGTCGTCGTACACAAAAAGGTTTATAAAAAGTTCGTCGAGAAACTCACCGCCCGCGCCAAAGCCTTGCGCATCGGCAACGGTCTTGATCCAAAGGTTGAAATGGGGCCGGTCATCAATCAAGCCGCTGTTGATAAGATTGTTGGCTACATCAAGATCGGCAAGAGAGAAGACGGAGCGAAGCTGCATCTCGGCGGACAGCAACTGACCAAAGGCGAACTCAAGCACGGGTACTTTATCGAGCCGACGATTTTCACCGACGTAGCGCCCAAGATGCGCATCGCGCAGGAAGAAATCTTCGGCCCGGTGTTGAGCATCATCCCCTGCCACAATTTTGACGAAGCCATCGAGATTGGCAACGGCGTGAAATACGGCCTGTCGGCTTCGATTTATACGGCGGACGTGAACCGCGCGTTCAAGGCGATGGAAGCGATGAACACCGGCATCTTTTACGTCAACTCGTCAACGATTGGCGCTGAAGTGCATCTGCCGTTCGGCGGTACAAAGGCCACCGGCAACGGCCACCGCGAAGGCGCAATGATTTCGTCGCTCGACATCTTTTCGGAATGGAAATCGGTGTATGTGGATTACAGCGGGAAGCTGCAAAAAGCACAGATTGATGAAGTGAAAATTGCGAAGTAAGCAAAGGAGGTAAGCAATGGCAACTGGAGTTAGTACAGCAACACAAATTGAGACAATCGAAACAGTCAGCGACAACGTCGTGTGTTTGCCCGGCGTGAGTTGGGCTTCTTACAAAAAACTCGATCAGGAACGCGGTGAGCAGCGCGGCACACTACTCACTTTCAGCGAGGGGGTATTACAAATTATGTCCACCGGGCGCAAACACGAACATCTGAGCTTTTATCTGGCAAGACTTTTTGAGCTACTGGCAGAAATAGCCGAGCAGGATTTTGTGCCAGCGGGTTCGACGACCTTTGATCGCGAAGATTTAGAAAAAGGATTCCAGCCGGATTCTTGTTTTTATCTGACGAACCTCGAAGTGATGCGCGATAAAGAAGAAGTTGACCTGTCCACAGACCCGCCACCTGATTTGATTATCGAAATTGACATCACAAGTTCTTCGCTCAATCGCCTGCCGCTGTTTGCAGCAGTAGGCGTACCGGAAGTGTGGCGCTATGAAAAAGGCATTATCAAAATTTATCAGCTTCAAGGGGGGATTTACGACGAATCACCTGTCAGCCAATGGTTTCCGACTGTGACCGCTCAGCAATTGGCAGGATGGCTGGCTAGCAGCAGAACGCTGCCTCATTTCAAATGGTTGCAAAGCATTCGCCGAGAATTACCAATAGATCAGGCATGACCAACAAAGCCAAAACCGCAGGCGTAATCGTCGCTGTCATTCTGCTTTTCGTCGTCTTGGTCGTAGGCGGTTATCTCTATTGGCTCAATCAAAACAAACCGGGCTTGCAACAAGCGCGCGACGCCGGACTCGCACTCGGCAAAACAATGGATGACAACGGCTGTTGGCAAGAAGCATTGAAGCGGCAAAAAGACGCGAAGGATTTCGGCGCGACGTTGCACAACAATTCGTTTTTGTTGGCTTGTCTGGCGGCGGCGAGCAATCCGCCGAACTTTTGCGACGGCGTACCGCTGCCCGGCGAGATGATTACCTCAATCACTTGGACAAACGAACGTTGCAGCCAACTCGACTTGGGCAAGACCGATTGCCAGAGCTTGATGCGTACACTGCAAACTTATTGCAGCGAATACTATCCGAAGAAACCAGCTAACTGATCTAATCGCGTAAGCCCACTCGCACCTTCACGATCAATCAACCACGCTTTCATGCCCACGGCGCGCGCGCCTTCCACGTCTTCGCGCAACGCATCGCCTACGTGCCAAGCCTCAGCGGCGATAATGCCTTCTGCGCGTAAAGCTATTTCAAAGATGCGAGCATCCGGTTTCGCCGCACCACAGCGCGTTGAGCAATAGATCGAGTCGAAATACTGAGCTAGCCCGGTCGCCGCTAAAATCTTTCCCAACCGCGAATCGAAGTTGCTGATAACTGCGAGCCTCACGTCGCGCGCACGCAAGCCTTGCAACGCGGGCAACACATCGTCGTAAACCTGCCACGCTTCGGCGCGGGTGAAGTATTCATAGACCTCGTCGAAAAATTCATTGAACGTCGGATGGTGGCTCGCTTCTCCGAATACGTCAGCGACGAGCTTGCGCCACCATCCGCGCTCGCGTTGCTCGAGCTCGTCAGTCGGCAAGCCAACCGGAAAAGCCAGCGGAGGCTGCTGCACAAAAGCCTGTTTGAAGTTTTGCTGTAACAACGCAGCGTCCATCCATATGCCGTGACGCGCGGCGATACGTTGATAGATTGCGCCAACGCTGCCGCACGGCTCGAACAACGTGCCTCCAGCATCAAAGAAAATTACACGCGGCAAGTTGAGTTTGGGCAAGTGATCGTCTCCTTTGCGCCGATTATGAGGGTCGGCTAGATTACGCCATACAAAAGCAATTCAATTTTGTAACCACACTTTCTTTACGGTAGTAATCAAACAGCAATCTGGCCAGGAATCTGGCGGTATCCAAAGCACGCGCATTTCGTCAACAACTATACATCTGAACTTGCGCTGTGTGTCCGTGACAACACCACAGCAACCTGGAAAGGTTGTTGTACTTTTTGAGGAGTCAGCCTGCGATGAAGCAGTTTCGACGTTTCGTTTCTTATGTCTGCGCCAGTGCTTTGCTGGTTTCCGGTTTGCCTTGGTTGAACACCACTCGTGCATTTGATGGCGAAGCCTATGCGTTGCGCGGCGGTACGGTCGTGACGGTCACAGGCGCGACCATTCAAAAAGGTACGGTCGTCGTACGCAACGGCTTGATCGAAGCCGTTGGCGCTGACATCAACGTCCCCGCCGATGCCAAAGTCATTGACGCGACGGGCATGACGATCTATCCGGGCTTCTTTGACTCTTACACGAGCCTCGGCGTCAAGCAGACTACGCCTGCTGGCGGGCCGGGTGGTGGACGTGGCGGCGCGCCGGTTGATCCGCAACAGGCGTTTCTAGCGCAAATGGCAGCGGCTCCTACGTCGGCGGGTTTGCTGCCCGAAGCCAGCGTCACAGAACAACTCGAAATCAATGCTGAGACCTTTGACCAACAACGCAGCGCAGGCATTACGACCGCGTTGACCGCGCCGCGCACCGGCATCTATCAAGGCCAAAGCGCGCTAATCAATCTCGGCGGCGAAGCCGCGGAAAAACAAATCATCAAAGCGCCGGTTTCGCTTAACGTAACTTTCAACTCAGCGCGCGGCGGTTATCCGAATTCGCTGATGGGCGTATTTTCGTTCCTGCGCCAATCGCTGCTCGACGCGCAACATTACCGTGAAGAGTGGGCGCGTTATGACAAGTCGCCGCGCGGCGCGCAGCGGCCGGCGGTGAATAAATCGCTCGCCGCCTTGCAGCCCGTCATCAATGGACAAATGCCCGTCGTGTTGCAAGCCAACTCAGTGCGCGAAATCAAACGCGCCGTCGCACTGGCCGAAGAGTTCAAATTGAAATATATGCTGGCGGGCGGAACGCACAGTTACGAAATGGCTGATTACCTGAAAGGCAAGAACGCAACGGTGTTGTTGAGCCTGGGCTTTCCGCAACGTCCGCAACTTGACGACCCCGAAGACGAACCGCTCAACGCCTTGCGCGAACGTGCCGACGCGCCGAAATCCGCCGCCGCCTTGCACAAAGCGGGCGTCAAGTTCGCGTTCAATTCAGGCATGTTGTCGCGTCCGACTGATTTCATCTCCAATGCTATACGCGCCATCGAAGCGGGCTTGCCCGCCGACGCGGCGCTCAAAGCGATGACGATCAACGCGGCTGAAATTTTCGGCGTCAGCGAACAACTCGGCAGCATCGAGAAAGGCAAGATTGCCAACCTCGTGCTGGCGAGCGGCGACATTTTCAAAAAAGAGACTAAGGTCAAACACGTATTCGTGGACGGCAAGCTGTTTGACATCAAAGCGGTTGAAGCTCCGCGTGGCGGCCCCGGTGGGCCGGGCGGCCCTGGTGGTGGACGCGGCGGCGGTCGTCCCGGCGGCGCTCCGCCAAGTACTGAATCCGCCAGCGTCGCAGGCGAATGGCTGCTCACGCTCAATTCGCCGATGGGCGCTTTGCCCAGCACGCTGACACTGCGGCAAGACGGCGGCAACGTAGCGGGCGACATGCGCTCGCAATTTGGCAACTCGCCGCTCACGAACGTTTCGCTCAACGGCAACGAAATCAAATTCAGCTATCGCGTAGACGTGCAAGGCCAAACCTTTGACGTAATGGCTACGGGCAAGATCAATGGCAACGCGATCAGTGGTTCGATGAGCGCGGGCGATATGACTTTTGATTTCAGCGGCTCGAAGAAACCAAATTAGCCGCCTGGATACGCGGGCGTCCCCGCCCGCTCTGGCTTCCAGTTATTTGGTTTAATCGGCTATTCACGAATGAGCGGGCGGGGACGCCCGCGTACCCAAATTATGAGTCGTTTTCGCGGACGTTGGGAAACATTCTGAGAACTCGCCATTGACGGCGGTCCGCCGGTGCGAGGCAACAAATTGATGGCGTGGCGCGTTCCGCTAACGATGGCGAACGTGCCGAACGCCGCGAATGAAAAGCCTGTCGGTTCGATGGTTCCGTGGGCGCAATCGCAATTGTTTAACGCGACGCGGCAAACGCT
>JANNUY010000214.1:0-6616 GCA_031414155.1 Acidobacteriota bacterium | reverse complement strand
TCGGTCTCGTCGTCAACTGCAAACGTATCGTCCGCCTGTTACTGGCTGCGCCCACCGCGCAACCCGCTTAACGTGCGGCTCAAAACCAGTGCAACGTGCGCCTTGCGCCCTTTGCGCTCCGACTTTTTAAGTGGTCTCCTTCGGGGCAAAGATTGGGTTACGCAATTTGCTGTTATTCGCAGTCACCGTTGTTATCGGGATGTCGTTAGTGCCGTTCGTTCTAGGCCAGAAGAAAACCGCAACCGACTGGCCTACGTTTGGCAATGACACGGGCGGGCAGCGTTATTCGACGCTGACTGACATCACGCCCGCCAATGTCACGAAGCTCCAACGCGCGTGGACGTATCACCAGAAACCGGAAAATTATCAACCGCCGACCGCTGCTGAAGGGCCGCAACGTCAGCCTCCGCCGGGTGCGCCTCCACGAGGCGCGCGCCGCCGCAATCCTGAATCGCAGGCTGTGCCGCTGGTCGTCAACGGAGTGATGTATCTCACCACCGCATACCGTCGCGTAGTCGCGCTCGAACCTGAAACGGGCAAGCAACTGTGGGCTTATGAAATCAAGCGCGGCGAAGCGGCTACGCGCGGGTTGGAGTATTGGGCGGGCGATGCGCAAACGTCTCCGCGATTGTTTTTCGGTACATCGAACGGCGACCTGATTGCGCTCGATGCGAAGACGGGACAGCCCGCCGCAGGCTTCGGCAAAGATGGTTTCGTAGACATGAAGGACGCCGTGATGAATGGTTTCACCGATGTGCCGTTCGGCCTGTCGTCGCCGCCGATTATGTATAAGCACCTGGTCATCACCGGCGCGCATACGCAAGAGTCGCCGATGTTGGGTTCGTCAGGCGATATGCGCGCGTGGGACGGACGCACGGGCAAGTTGGTGTGGACGTTTCACTCCGTGCCGCGTCCGGGCGAAGCGGGGCATGAGACGTGGGAAGGCAAAAGTTGGGAGAACCGATCAGGCGCGAATATGTGGAGCATGATGACCGTTGACGTGCAACGCGGATTGGTGTTCGTACCGCTCGGTTCGCCCACTTATGATTATTACGGCGGAGATCGCAAGGGTGCGAATCTTTACGGCAGTTCGCTGGTTGCGCTCGATGCCAATACGGGCAAGCTCAAGTGGTACTTCCAACCCGTGCATCACGATTTGTGGGATTACGATTTGTGTACGCCGCCGACGCTGTTCGATGTGAAACGAAACGGCAGGACGATTCCCGCCGTAGCTGTAATGACGAAGATGGGTTTGTTGTTCCTGCTTGATCGCCGCGACGGCAAGCCGATTTATGGCGTCGAAGAAAGACCGATTCCCAAATCAGACGTGCCGGGCGAAGCGACGTGGCCTACGCAACCCTTTCCGCTGAAGCCTGCGACGTTGGCGCGCGACAGTTTCAAACGCGAAGAGATGGCGAACCTTACGCCCGAACATCGCAAGTTTTGCGAGGCGTTGTTTGATAAAGATGGCGGCATGCAAAACCAGGGGCCATACACGGCTTATATGACCAAACCATCCGTCGTGTTTCCCGGTACGCTGGGCGGCGGCAATTGGAACCCGATGTCGTTTGATCCGCGCACGGGCTATCTGTTCATCAATACGCACGATTTCGGCGCGATTGGACAGATGGTTAAAAGCCCTGAAGGCGCGCGTACTCCGTGGTCGCGCACGAGTCCGCTGGGGCCGGTGGCTAGGTTCTGGCAACCCGAAACGCGCTGGCCTTGTCAGGCTCCGCCTTGGGGGCGGCTATTAGCGGTCAATGTGAATACGGGTGAAATCGCGTGGCAGTCGGTGTTGGGCATTACCGAAGGGCTGCCGGAAGACAAACAAAAAACCGGTCGCCCGCAATTGGGTGGTTCATTGGCGACGGCGAGCGGATAAGTGTTTATTGGCGCAACCGATGACAGCCGCTTTCGCGCATTCGATTCCAAGACCGGCAAAGAATTGTGGGTGACGAAAATTGACGCAGGTGCGCATTCCGCGCCGGTGACTTATCGCGGCAAAGACGGCAAGCAATATGTCGTGATTACGGCGACGGGCGGCGGATTCATTGCCGACCCTTCGAGCGCGGATACGGTGATTGCGTTTGCGTTGCCGTAAGATAACTTGCTGTGCGGCTCTGCCGCAGTGATGTGCGGAAAGGCTTCGCCTTTCCGTTAGGCGTATTCATTGATCGGGCTACGCCCGTAGCGTCATTGCCCATAGCCTCACTGCTTCGAACGCAAATCCCAAGATAACTGCATTTTTACTGACGCTTGGGGCGTAGCCCCGGTGAAAAAGCGATCCTACCGGAAAGGCGAAGCCTTTCCGCACATCTCTGCGGCAGGGCCGCAAGGACTGTTGAAATTACATGAACAGAATCAAAATTCTTTTCGCAGCTTTGTTATTAAGCACCTTGCCGATCTTATTGGCAGGGCAAGTAAGCGCACAAAACATACAAACAGGAAAACTAAAAATCCTTATCGTACACGGCCCCAACTTGAATCTGCTCGGACGCCGCGAACCCAACATTTACGGCGTGACGACGCTGCCGCAAATCAACGAGCAACTGAACAAGCTCGCCGCCGAACTCAACGTCGAACTCATCATCGTGCAATCCAATCACGAAGGCGTCATCGTGGATACGTTTCAAAAATATATGGATGAGGTGCAAGGCGCGGTCATTAATCCGGCGGGCTTGAGCTTTCATAGCGTAGCCTTGCACGACGCCATCAAAGCGATGCCGTTCCCGACCGTCGAGACGCATATCTCGAATCTCGGCACGCGCGATGCAATTCATCAGGGTTCGATTATTACGCCGGCGGTGCGGGCTTCGATTATGGGGCTGGGCTGGCGGTCATATACGGCGGGCTTGCGCGCATTGGTCGAAATCGTGCGCGAAGAACAAGCCGCTAAAGCAGGAGCAAAGAAATGAAGCGATATTTATTGATCTTGATGGTTGCGCTTTGTGCGCTGCCTTTTTCACAAGCGGCGCAACAACCACCGCAACAACAAGGCCCGCCGCCGCAACGTCCGCCGCAAGCGAAGCCTGTGCGCAAGCAAGTGTTGGCGTGGGGCGATCAGCGTTTCGGCGTGCAACATGATGCCGTCACGCGCGCGTTGGTGACGATGGAGCGGCTGGGCCGTGAGTCGGGGGCATATGACATGTACATCCGCACCGATTCGCAACTTATCACCAAGCAGCCGGTCACAATGGCTGGCAATACTCGTCCGACGACGAACAAAAATCTAAACTACTTTGACGCGATCTTCTTTTACGGCGTGCGCGAGATTGAACTGACCGAACATCAACGAGCCGATCTGATGTCGTTCATCAAAGAAGATGGCAAAGGTTTTGTCGCTGCGCACACCGCATCTACGGCGTTTTTCTCGTGGCCGGAATTCGGTGAAATGATTGGCGCGCGCTTTGACGATCATCCGTGGGGTGTCACTGATGCGACCGTAGCCATTGACGATCCGCTGTTTCCCGCGATGAAGCATTTTGCCAAAAGCTCCGTCATCAAGGACGAGCATTATCAACTCAAAGATTTTTCGCGTGACAAGCTGCGCGTGCTGGCGCATCTGGACGTAGAGGCGAGCAAGCTCGACATGAAAAACCCGCGCGTCCATCGCACCGATGGCGACTTTCCCGTTGCGTGGTCAAAAATGTATGGCAAAGGCCGCGTGTTTTATTCGTCGCTCGGTCACGCGGCAGAATTCTGGGACGATCCGCAAATTCAGAAAATGTATTTCGAGGCAATCAAATGGTCGCTGGGAATGACCGAAGGTGAAACCAAACCGCTGGCAGTGAAGTAAATGCGCAACCTTATTAAAATCGGTTTGTTGTCATTCGCCATCGTCGTTGGCGTATTGGCACAAACAACCTCACAACCCGAACCGCCAAAACAACCGTTGCCGTTTAGCCATAAGCTGCATATAGCGCAAGGCTTGAAATGTCAGGGCTGCCACGTCAATCCAGACACTGGCCCGAACCCGGGCGAAGCGATGACTTTTCCCGCGACGGCCAAGTGCATGGCTTGCCACGAAGACACCGCCGCCGTGAAACCCGCGATCAAGAAACTCACTGCTTTTCATCAAAGCAAAGAGAGCGTGCCGTGGGTGCGCGTCTATCAACTGCCTGATTACGTATGGTTCTCGCATCGCGTGCATTTAGAAGCCGGTGCGAAATGCGACCGCTGCCACGGCGCGGTTTCAGAGCGTGACGCGTTGTGGAAAGAAAAGCCTACGACCATGGAAAGCTGCATGAATTGCCATCGTGAAACCAACGCCAGCAACGCTTGCAACTATTGCCACGAATCGCACTGATGGAAAACCATTCGCATAAAACGGTGCAGGTCGGATTGATTGGCGCGGGCATTCAGGCTTCGCGTTCGCCGCACATGCATGAGAGCGAAGCGCGCGCGTTGGGCTTTGCCTGCTCTTATCAATTATTGGACACCGAGCAGCTTGGTGTCAGCATTGAGGCGCTTCCTGATTTGCTTGCCCAAATTCAGCGGCAAGGCTTTGCGGGCGTCAACATTACCCATCCTTTCAAACAAGCGGTCATTCCGTTACTCGACGAATTGTCAGCCGACGCCGCTGCCATTGGCGCGGTCAACACCGTCGTTTTCAACGCAGGCAAACGCATCGGGTATAACACCGATTGCACAGGCTTCGCTGAAAGTTTTCGCCGCGCGTTTGCCGCCGTCACGCGCCGCCGCGTCGTCTTGCTCGGCGCGGGTGGCGCTGGTTCTGCCGTTGCGCATGCCGCTTTGCAGCAAGGGGTTGAGTGTCTGGGGGTCTATGACACTGAGGTCGAGCGCGCGGCATTATTGGTCGAACGACTCTATACTCGCTTTGGCGCGCATCGCGCAAAGGTCGTGACTGATCTTGCGGTGGCACTGGCGGCGGCAGACGGACTGATTCAAGCGACGACCGTGGGAATGACGGGACATGCGGGCGTGCCGTTGGCGCTGGAGTTGTTGAGTTCGACCTTATGGGTTGCTGAAATTATTTGCTTTCCGCTCGAAACGGCTTTGTTGAAAGCTGCCCGTCAACTTGGCTGTCGCACTTTAGATGGCAGCGGTATGAACGTGTTTCAAGCAGTCGCCGCGTTTCGGTTATTCACTGGCGTAGCGCCTGATGATAAACGCATGCTGCGCCATTTCACTGCAATGAGTGAAGACGCTCATGACGAGTAATCGAAACAATCGGAGCCTCTTATCTCGCAATAAGAAACCACGTCTCAAGTCAGTCCCTTGCCGCTGACGCAGGGCGTGTTCGGTCTAGACCCGGGCGAAGCATCGAGCCTCACTGGAAAGGCTATTCTGGCATATCAGAGTGGCTTGAAGCCGCTTGACCCTGCTCTTAAGTGGCAGCATACTGCGAGGGTTAATTCTAACCATATTTATTCAATCAGAGGAAGCAAGATGAGCGAACACGCAAACGACACAGTCACACCTGTCACCGATGCGGCTTGGGAAGCCTTGCAAGGTGCCTATGATTTGCAGATCCACGTTGCGCCCGACTTGATCGAGCGCCGCATTGACGACGTAGACCTCGCGCACGATTTTCTCGCGCGCGGCATGAAAGGTTTCGTGCTGAAATCGCATTACATCCCGACTGCCGAACGCGCGCAGGTTGTGACGAAATGCGTGCCGGGCATCGAGGCTTACGGAGCCATTGCGCTCAATCACAGCGTAGGCGGCCTCAACCCTGTCGCAGTCGAAATCGCTGGACGTTCGGGCAACAAGATCGTTTGGTTTCCTACGGTGGATGCCGCGAATGAAACCGCCGGACGATTGGACGGCCCCAACGTGAAGCTGCCATTTTGGGCGAAGATACAACGGGAAATCGCGGCGGCGGGCATCACACGACCGCCGATGACGGTGTTGGACGGCGCAGGCCAGATCAACGAAGACACCCGCCAGTGCCTTGAACTCATCGCCAAGCACGACATGATTCTGGCGACGGGGCATTTAGGGCGACACGAAATTTTCCCGCTGGTCAAAGCCGCAAAAGAGGGCGGCGTCAAACGCATCATCGTCACGCACGCTGAATTTCCCTCGCAAAATTTGACGGGCGAAGAGCAATCCGATCTCGCTGATTTAGGCGCAATCATCGAACATTGCTTCACGACCTATCACACCAACAAAGCATCTTGGGAATCGGTTTACGCCAACATTCGCACGACGGGCGTCGAGCGTTCGATGCTGGCGACCGACTTGGGGCAGAAGACCAATCCGCCCGTAGCGGAAGGCTTCGCCATGTTTGCACAACGCTTCCTGGATGCGGGTTATACCGTTGCAGAAGTGCATCGGATGGCGGTGACGATACCGTCGGGATTGATTCACTAAAAAACTGATATTTCAGATTTGAGGGCAAGTAGATGAGTTGGGAAAAAGAAAGATTGCTGGTCGTCAGCGCGCACGCTGCTGATTTCGTCTGGCGCGCGGGTGGAGCGATTGCGCTTTATGCCTCGCGCGGTGCGCGGGTGCGCGTGCTCTGTTTGTCTTATGGCGAACGCGGCGAGTCGCAAGGCTTGTGGAAGAAAGAAGGCATGACGATTGAGCAGGTGAAAGAGATTCGCCACGCCGAAGCCGTCGCCGCCGCTGAAACGCTGGGCGCAGAGATTCG
>JANNUY010000213.1:0-2753 GCA_031414155.1 Acidobacteriota bacterium | reverse complement strand
CACAGATGCCAAGCAGAGAATTTACTTGAGCGCAACAGTCGGTGATTCGGGTGATTTAAGCCGTAGGCTTGGCATAAAGCCTTTCAGAAGCATTCCAACCTTGCCTGAGTATGCTGAAAAAACGTCGGGGCGACGCCTGATTGTGATGAATCGAATAGAAGACGCGGATATTCCTTTACGGTTGGCTAAAGTAATTTATACGGCATTGAGAATTCATCCTAAAAGTGTTTGGTTGTGTTCCAGCGAAACCGAAGCGAGGAAATTTAAAACTATAGTTGAACAATGGCTAGTTAAAGTTGGACTCGTAGGACATCCCACTTGGTTACTCTCAGCACTTGGAGACGAAATAGACCAATTCAAAGCATCTCCCAATGGACATTTATTTGTCGCTGGGCGTTTTGACGGAATGGATTTCAAAGCTGACGAATGTCGCCTCGTCGTGCTTACTACTTTACCGCGCGCTATAAACTCTCAGGAGGAATTCATCTCAGCCTATATGCGTGATTCTGGCTTTATGCTGAGGCGCTTAAATCAACGAATCGTTCAGGCCTTAGGTAGATGCAATCGGGCTGAAGATGATTTTGGGATATACGTTCTGGCTGACAGAATATTTGCTACTCATTTTGGGAGAGAGTCAACCAAAGAAGGCTTACCACTGAATATCGTTGCAGAAATGGACATGGCTCAAGATTCTGCGGAGATACAAGAAGATGAGCTTGTTCGTAAAGTAGCGCAATTTTTACAAGGCAACTTTGACGAGTACGACAATGAGTTGGCGTCATACATTGCAGATGTCCCCGCAAAAACGCTGCCAACGCCTTTAACAAATACTTCAGAAGATGAAGTGATTGGCTGGGCAAGCCTTTTTGCTAGCCAGAATTATGCTGTCTCGGCCAATCATTTTGAGAAATGTTGGAAGGCTGCTTTAGATGCAAATTTGTTAGAAATAGGGGCACTGTATGGCTGGCAATGGGCAAAAGCCTTATATCTACAATCGCTGTTAAGCGAACCTGGTGCACGGGAAAAAGCATTATCAGTATTTGAGGCCGCAATAAAGCGTGGCGGGCAAAGCTCATGGTTTAATCGGATGCGGGCATCGTTAAACCGCGCTAGGCAAAAGGATGCTATCAGCGAGGAAATAACAAGAGATGAGCATGCCAATCATATAATCAGGTCATTTGATGACATACTTGAAAAGGTAGGTACGAAAGATTTCAAATTTGACAAATGGTGCCAATCTATCAGTAACTCGTTGCAGTCTGATAGCCATGCTCAGTATCAGGAAGGGTTAGAAAAAGTTGGGCAAGTCTTAGGTTATAGCGCAGCCAGACCGCGTTATGACTCAGCAACGGATTGCTGCTGGCGCGGAGTTTTTGGAAATTCCAGAGAGGTTTTTACCTTTGAAGCCAAGATTGAGCATCGTGGGGCCAATGAAATCTCTGCGACCGATGTTGGACAAGCACATAATCAACACGCGCGCGCAATGCAATCGTATGGGACCTCTGGCTATAGCGTTCGTGGAGTCATTGTCACACATCTATCTGCGCTTACCCTAGACGCTGAAGCCTCTGCTGGCTCGATAAAGGTTTTCACCAAGCCTGCTATATTGGCTTTATGGGAGCAGGTTAGGCTCACTCTTTCCCTTTATAGAGATAATTGGTCTTTGCACGACATACCATCACGAATAGCCGCAGCTCAGACAATACGCCATAGAATTCCTGCAACAGGCTGGTTTACTAGGGCCGTTGATAACGATGCAAGATTCATCACACCGGAAATCCTGCTTGTTGAGTGGAATGTCATATAGTTATCGAAAAAAAGATGCGCGTTCCTATGCAATTGCACTGCCCTAATCGCGCTTGATCGTAGCACCTGAATACGCAGTCAACTACGTGCGGCTCAGCCGCAGTGATGTGCGAAAAGGCTGTGCCTTTTCGGGAGGCGAAATAATTCTTTGGGCTATGCCCAAAACGTCATACACGATTGAAGCAAACGGATTTTTCACTTGCCCTGCTTCGTTTGGGCTTTGATTGACGCAGCGGGCGTAGCCCGAATTTTTTTCACTGACGACCGAAAAGGCGTAGCCTTTTCGCACATCACTGCGGCGGAGCCGCAAAGAAAATCAAAGATGGATTCTCTTATTTCCGTCGAAAACCTGCACAAAAGCTACGGCGCGCACGCGGCGTTGAAAGGCGTGAGCTTTGCCGTCCAGCATTCGCAACTCACGGCGCTAATCGGGCCGTCAGGGTGCGGAAAGTCTACGTTATTGCGGTGTCTGAATGGCTTGGAGCAATTCGATGAAGGGCGCATTTCTATTGGTGCGATTACGCTCGAAATGCACGAAGGCAAGCTGCCCAACGATCACGCGACGAAGCTACGCAACTTGCGCGAACAGGCGGGGATGGTGTTTCAGAGCTTCAATTTGTTTCCGCATTTGACGGTGCTGGAAAACGCTACGCTCGCGCCCATCGTAGTCAAAAAGCAAAGCCGACCCGCCGCCGAAAAAACTGCGCGCGAATTGCTCAAGAAGGTCGGCCTCGGCGACCGCGTGGATTATTACCCGTCGCAACTTTCAGGCGGACAGCAACAGCGCGCCGCCATCGCGCGCGCGTTGGCGATGGAGCCACAAGTGATGTTGTATGACGAACCGACTTCGGCGCTCGACCCTACGCTGGTGGGAGAAGTGCTGGGCATCATGCGTCAACTTGATGACGAAGGCATGACGCAGGTCGTCGTTACTCACGAGATGCGCT
>JANNUY010000212.1:0-3021 GCA_031414155.1 Acidobacteriota bacterium | reverse complement strand
CGTCTTTAGCGTTGAGTACTGAAGGAATATCTTTGATCGCCAGCGTCAACGCGATGAGCAAGAGATAGCCGACGACGCTCGAAACCAAGACAGCCATCACCATGCCCCACGGAGCGCGGCGGCGCGGGTCTACGGTTTCTTCGCTCACACTAGCCGATGCGTCGTAACCGGTATATGTCCACATTGCTTGCAACAAGCCGATGACGAAAGCCCACGAATACGACCAGCCTTCGGTGTTGGTGGTGACGCGCGCGAAAAAGAAACTGACGGGTTGTTTCGGCGCGAATAGGAAAAGCGCGCCTACGATCACGATCACGCCGATGATGTGAACGGTGACGCTGAAATCGTTGAGCCGCGCGACCAGCCGAATGCCGAAATGATTGATCAGTCCGTGCGAAAGCAAGATGACCGCATAGACAAGTAAAAGGTTTCGCGTTGTTGCTTCGAGTCCCAGCAGCGGCGTGACAAACAGCGCGCAGCCATAATCAATGCCCGCGATGGCGGCGATTTGTCCGATGATGTTGAACCACGCAGTGAACCAGCCCCAGCCTTTGCCGCCGAGTTGGCACGACCAGTGATACATCGCGCCTGACGTAGGCAAGGCGGATGCGAGTTCAGCCATGCTGCAAACTACGGCAAGCGTAAACATCGTGACTAGCGGCCAGCCCAGCGACATTTGCGCGGGACCACCCATTCGCAAGCCGTGACCATAAAGCGTCACAGCACCGGTCAAGATCGAGATGATCGAAAAAGAAATGGCGAAGTTCGAGAACCCGCCCATCGTACGAAAGAGTTCTTGTGCATAACCGAGCTTGCCGAGTTCCTTCGCATCCGCACGCGCATCATGAGTTGGTTGTTGGGGCATGTTTGGTGAAATCTCCGCAACTGAATTCCAACGGGAGGAACGATTACTCCTTGGTAATCGCTTCATCCAGATTCAACAGCACGCGCGCCACCGCCGTCCAAGCGGCGACATCTTCCATCCGCGCGGCTTTGGGCAGTGCAAACGCCTTGTCTGGATTTTCTGTCGCCAAATTCCACGGATTCAGTTCGCCGCGTGCAAACCGGTCGCGTTGCCGGTTGAGCAGCGCCAACAACTGCTGCGATTCAGCCAGCGCAGGCTTGCGCGCGACGACCCGGCGAAAGGCGTAAGTCATTCGTTGCGTATCAGTCGCGCCGCCTTCATTCAAAGTCTTAATAGCCAACGCGCGCGCCGCTTCGAGATACATCGTCTCGTTGAGAATAGTCAGCGCCTGCAACGGCGTATTCGAGCGCGAACGCCTTACGCAGGCCGCATCGCCAATCGGTGCGTCGAAAGTTTGCAACATCGGATAAGGCACTGAGCGAAAGCGAAACGTATACAACGCGCGGCGATAGCGGTTTTCGCCTTTGTCTTCGGGCCAGACTTTGGGGCCGTAACTCGTCGGCGGCTGAAACAAAAAGTCGGGCGCGGGCGGATAGGTCGGCGGGCCGCCGAGTTTCGGGTTCAACAAACCGCTAGCGGCAAAGGCGATGTCGCGGACGATCTCGGCGTCTACGCGCAAACGCGGCGCGCGCGCGAGCAATTGGTTGTAAGGGTCTTTCTCAATCAACGCAGGCACGGCTTTCGAGCTTTGGCGATAAGTTGCCGAAGTCACGATCAGGCGATGGATGTGTTTCAGACTCCACGCGGCGGAGTGCGGAGGGCGGAGGGCGGAGGGCGGAGTGACGGAAGGTTCCATCAACTCAACCGCCAGCCAGTCGAGTAGCTCAGGATGCGAAGGTTTATCAGCCTGTTTGCCAAAGTCTTCAGAAGTCGCCAGCAAGCCCGTGCCGAAATAGCTTTGCCAGATGCGATTGACCGCCGAACGCGCCGTCGTAGGCGCTTCACGATTGGCGATCCATTGTGCGAAGGTTAAGCGGTCAGGCTTGCCCGAAGTTTTTGGCAAAGGGTTTAGGATTGCGAATACACCGGGTTCGACTTGTTTGTCAGGGCGCAGAAAGTCTCCGCGTTTGAGCGCAAAGGTCGGGCGCAATTCATTGCGCTCTTCCATTACGAGTTGCGTTCCGCCTTCGGGATGCTGCTTCCAGAACGCCGTGATCTTTTCGTTTTCAGCTTTCCATTCAGGTTGCAGCGTGCGCCAATAACTGAACACCGTTTCAACTTGCGCAGCACTGCGGCGTTCGCGCGGAACGTTTGTGACGATTTCACGTACGTTGGCGGGCAGCGAGTCGGCGACGGCATGGGGCGCGGTCGTATAAGAAATGCGGAAGCGTCCGAGGTTGTTATTTTGATTGTCGTCGCTGTTCCAGCCGCCGTGATTTTGATTGACGCGAATGTATAAACGCATCCCGTCGTCTTCGGGTTTGAAGCTCAACGGCTTTTCCAAAACGAATACGGCCTTGCGCGGCAGGTTGCGGAAATAAGGCCCGGCGTCGTGTCCCCACGCGGTGTCGGGATTGCCGTCAATCGCGTAACTCACCGGCCCCTCAACGCGCCGCTTGTTGGATTTGTCGGAATAGATTGGCTTGATTTCAGTTTCGGGTAAATTGATGTCGGCGGTGGCGCTGGCAAATTTTGAAAACTTCGCCAGCTTGGCGTCTTCGTCTTCTTTGGCTGAGGGCTTGAACGTACCCGGCAACGTACCAACCTCGAACTCGCTCAACGCGCCAGTGCCGTAAATCGAACGCCCCGGCCCATTGGCGGGCAAGTTGGGATCGTTCATCAATTCGATGCGAAAGGCCGTGATGTTCTGTGCTGCGGTTTTCGTTGTGAAAAGCACACGATGCTTGGTGGGCGCATAACCCAATTGCAAAATCGAACCGTCAGTTTGCGGCAGGTATTTCGCGCCGCCGTTGGTGATGTCTACGCAATTGGGCGTAATCACTTCCCACTTGGGTTGCCACTCAGGATGTTCGACTTTCACGCGGTCTTCCCAGGCGTTCATCGCAACCATCCAGTCGGGTTTGATCTCTTTGAGTTTGGCTTCAAGCTCGCGCGTTTGCGTGAGAATGTCGGCGCGTTTCATCTGCTCGGCAGGC
>JANNUY010000211.1:0-2765 GCA_031414155.1 Acidobacteriota bacterium | reverse complement strand
TGTTCCCAGCGCGAATAATTAAACCGGAGGTATTGACGCCCGCGCTCGCGCCATTTAATTCCACTCGCGTTGCTCCGCCCGAAGCGCCCTCGATAAACACTGGCTCGGTTATTTCTGGCAACCCGCTGGTCAAGTTAATCGTGGGAGTTCCCGCGCCGAGGTTGAAAAGAATGTTATCCAAACCCGCTGCCCCGGCGACACAAGCGTCTACTGCCGCATTCGTATTGGCGGCAGTGATCGCTTCACGAAGCGTGCAGTTGCCATCCACGAGGGCGCTATCGGCGGTCGAGTTCACCGTAATCACATTAAAAAGCGGCGCAGCTTTCGGTGAAAAAAACTTAAAAGGAAGCGACAATGCGGCGCTTGCCAACAACAAACCGAGCAGCGCAAGTTTACGCGCATTAAACGTGAATGAGGGCAAGCTCAAGCGAAAGGCTTTGGGATGCATGTAGTTTCTCCAGAATTAGGAGCAAGATGGGGGCTTGCTGGTATTTATTGGTCGGTGTCGAGGCAACCGAAATTTCAAATCAAAAGCTATTGGGCGACAACATCCACCGCGAGTCATAGCCGGGACGATGGGCAGAAAGACTAGTTACCGGATTGGGGCATCTAACCCTGATTAACATAGGGACTCAGGCACCTGAGAAAAAAGAGAAGCGGAGACTCTCACCCAGGCAATCCAACACTAGCGGATAATCTAAAATTTCGTCAACTCGCCTGTTCTCGCCGCCACTCGCCCGAACGTCCGCCGCTTTTGCGCTCCAACCGAACGTCGGTGATTTCCATCCGCTTATCGAGCGCCTTGCACATATCGTAAAGCGTCAGCGCCGCGACCGTGACGGCGGTGAGGGCTTCCATCTCGACGCCGGTTTGCGCGCTCGTCGTAGCCGTCGCCGTTATCTGCGCGCCTTCGTCATTCAAAGTGATTTGTACGTCAGCGTGCGAGAGCGCGAGTGAATGGCAGAGCGGAATCAGTTCTGCCGTGCGCTTGGCAGCCATAATGCCCGCGAGCCGCGCCGTTTCGAGCGGATCGCCTTTGGGCGTGCGGCGTTCACGAATCGCCGCAAGCGTCGCCGCCGCCATTTTCACGAAGCCGCTCGCTTCGGCGACGCGCGTGGTGACGGCTTTCGCGCCTACATCCACCATCGTGATGCGGCCTTCGTCGTCAAGATGTGTGAGCTTGTCGGTCATAACGGTAATTGAATGACTTCGGTCAGTTCGTTGGCTTGAATCGCTGCGCAATCTTCGGGCACGACGATCAAGCAATCGGCACGCATAAAGGCTACGAGATCGGAGGAACCGACCCACTTGAGCGGCTCGACTTCGGCGCGCCCATCGCGAATGCGCAAACGTCCGGGCTGATGGCTGCGACGCGGCGGAGCCCCTTTGACAGTTTGCGTGACAAAAGCCTTGCCTCTCGGCAAGTGCAATTCGCTCGCGCCTTGCAACTTGCGCAAGACCGGCAGCGCGAACAGATGAAACGAAACAGCGACGGATACGGGATTGCCCGGCAAGCCGAAAATCACCTTGTCGTTCAGCTTCGCAAAAACTGTGGGTTTGCCAGGATGCATGGCTACTTTTTCAACCAGGATTTCTGCGCCGAGCGATTGCAACGCGGGCTTCACCAAATCGTAATCGCCCATCGAGACGCCGCCTGACAACATCACGACATCGGCCTGTGACAAAGCGTCGGCAATGGCGGCGCACGTAGCGTCAAAATCATCTTTCACAATTCCAGCGCCAATGACTTTGCATCCGGCACGTTGCGCGTAACCCGCCAGCGAATAGGTGTTGGAATTGCGAATCTGTGCGGCGGCTGGCTGCTCGTGAACCTCGACCAGTTCGCTGCCGGTTGAAAGCAACGCCAAGCGTGGACGCGGCGAAACATTCACTTGCGCATAACCAAAACTCGCCAAAACGGCTGCCACTGCGGGCGTAATCAAGGTGCCTGACTTCACCATCAACTCACCGCAACGGGCTTCGCTGGCGCGCGGCGTGATGAACTGCCCGGCTTTGACCGACGCGATGAGCGTAATCGTCCCGTCGTCGTTGACCTGAATGACTTCGATCTTCTCAACGGCATCGGCTCCGGCAGGCACCGGCGCTCCGGTCATAATGCGAATGGCTTGCCCACTACTTAGCTCGCCGTGAAAGGTTTGGCCTGCGGCTATTTCTCCGATGGATTGCAACGTAACCGCGCCTGCGTCGTATGTGTCGGGCGTATCCTCAGACCGCAGCGCGTAACCATCCATCCGCGCGCGGTCAAACGGCGGCAAATCAAGATCAGAGACTGCATCGGTTCGCAACACACGTCCAACCGATTCAACGAGACTGACTGTCTCCGTCGGTAACAGCAGCGTATGCGCGAGCATGAGTTCGAGCGCGTCTTCGATGCGCAACATAAAAATTATTGAGTGAAATGAAAAGCGATAGCGTTAAAACACGAAAGCCGCTCGCGATAACGAGCGGCTTTCAATGCATTCGGAAATGATATTTAAGAATTACTGCTTAACTACTTAAAGGTTAGATGGCGGAGCCGACGGGACTCGAACCCGCGACCTCCGACGTGACAGGCCGGCGTTCTAACCAACTGAACTACGACTCCGCATTGTCAAAACCGAATGGGGTGATAGGCACGGTGGGACTCGAACCCACAACCTTCACCTTGTAAGGGTGACCGTCTACCATTGACTGTACATGCCTCCCTTGCGAACGGGGCGCATACTAGCGAGCGGTCAGACGGTCTGTCAAGCGTTGCTCCAAAA
>JANNUY010000210.1:0-1957 GCA_031414155.1 Acidobacteriota bacterium | reverse complement strand
CTACCGCCTCGGCTTACGGAGGGTCTAACTTGATTACCGGCCTCGTCACCAAAGATCGTGAAATCGTCCTTGCGCTCGCGCTTCGTGGCACAGCCAGTCAGGAAATCCTGATTGAAACCGTACTCGACACTGGCTTCAATGGATTCCTGACGCTGCCAGCTTCCCTGATTGCGCAACTCGGATTACCCAAAGTCGGCGAGATTCCTGCCACGCTCGGCGATGGCAGCAAGGTGACAGCCGACCTTTTTGAGGCAACAGTCTTTTGGGATGGTGAAGAACGCGAAGTTCTGGCGTTGCAAATGGAAGGCGGTGAGTTGATCGGAATGTCGCTGCTGTGGGGACAGCGATTTATGGTAGAAGCCAAGTTGAATGGCAGAGTCACGATTGAGGCTCTGCCTTAAATATTTGGGGCATTACTCAACCACAAACAACCTGAGATAAGAGCGCTATGTTTGAAGGGTTTGAACTATTCGGATACTTAGCTTCAAAGGACTTTCTCGCAGGAATGGTCGTCGAATTTCTCGGCGGCCTCGGCTATGACCTGACCAAATCGGGAACAGGCTCGTTCAGCGACCGCCTCGCACGTTTATGGAGCGCAGGCAGCGGATTCAAAAACCATGACCTGATGCGCGCGTTGCGTTACGCCGAGTGCGAAGCGATGGTCGCGGTGTGTTCGACTTGTTTGCTAGAAGATTACGGCACCGAACGGTCACTCTTGCACGCCTTCGTCAACGGCCCTGACCCGTGGCCGCATTTGACCGATCCCGAAGTCCGCCAGATTGCCGCCATTCGCAGCCTTTACCGCAAGCTCGCCGACCGCGTACCCCACATGGATTTGGCCGAACTCGCCAGCCAGACCGCTGCGCAACTTGACGACGTAGAAAGTCTCGTTCGTTCAACCCGTGAAATCGTACCGCGCCAGAGCGCAGGTGCCTTGCGCGACCGCATGACCAAAACGGTTTGCGACAACTTGCGCGCAAACTTCCGGCCTGACCGTATCACCGAAATTCAAATGGCGGTCGGGACAATGTTGGGCGAGCCTCCGAAGCTCGACACGACAGCGCTGATTCCTGAAAAACTCTGGCGGCGCATTGAAACGAACTGGTTCGATCTTGCGCGGCTCGCGTTTCGAGAAACGCTCAAAGACCCCAAATTTGCCAAAGCCCGCAGCGCGTTTGATCTCGACATTCTCAGCAAGTTGTCTGATTCACCCGGCCTAAATCTCGCCGCCATCGAAAAGCTTTTCGACCAGCAAGATGAGCGGCTTGACGAAATGTCGCACACGCTCAAGGACATTTACGCACTGGTCAATGCTGCGCCCGTTCAAGGCAAGGGCAACCTCAATGCCCGCTTTGCCGCACAACAGCAACAGTTCCATAAAAACTTCGTCGCCTATCAAACCGAAGTCCTGCAACGCCTCGACACCATCGGCGCGACGACCACGCGCGTAGAAACAAAACAAGACCGTCTCGGTACCAAACTGAGCGCCTTGCATCGTCTCATGCTGTTGCTGCTCGCCGTCATCGTCATTGGCGGATCGTTGCTTTATTATTCCACCCGCCCCAAGCCGGAACCCGTCAAACCCAAAGCGCCGCCGCCCGTGATGAAGGTCTTGGTTAATGACGCACAAGGCCGACCCGTCGCAGGCGCAGTCGTAGAACTTGACGCCCTGCCCGGCAAGCAGTTCATCACCGATTCAAAAGGCGCAGTCCCAATTGAAAATATCCCGCGTCAGAAGGGCGATTTGATTCAAGTCAAAGTCAGCAAGGGCAACGCAAAGGGGGGCGATAATCTGACGTTTCCGAACGCCAAAAGCGACCCCATCACGTTGCCTGAGCGATGACAGGCTGGCGCTTGGCGGCTGTGCGGCATTGATAGCGAAAAGGTTTCAGCCTTGTCGGGACGGCTTCTAATTTCTTTCGGGCTACGCCCGCCGCGTCACGGCACAGCCGACGCA
>JANNUY010000209.1:0-2701 GCA_031414155.1 Acidobacteriota bacterium | reverse complement strand
AAATTGGCATGTAGTCCCGCCTTCCGGCGGAAGGCCTTGCGCAGTCACGTTCCGCCTGAAGGCGGGACTACATGCTTTCGCTAAAAGAATTTCTTGCCAAAGCCTTCGTGCCGCTGTTTTGCCAGCGCCAGCACTTCGGCGTATTTAGTCGTGTCGCGCACATTTGCCAACAGCGGATCGTTCACAAAATAAGGATAGCAAAAGAAACCGCCTGCGACGCTGCGTTGCCACAATCTGAGCGCCGTCGTCGGGTCGCCCAGCACAGCGAAAGCCTGTGCGACTTTATAAACCCCTTCGGCATCGGTGACGCCGCGCGTTTCAATTTGTTGCGCGGTTTGTTGTAAGAGTGCAAGCCCGGCGGCTTTATTGCCGCTGACCGCGAAACTCAGAGCCTTGCCCACCTGCGCCTGCATCAGGCCCGGATTCATTGCGTAAGCCCGATCAAACAGCTTGACCGATTCCGCCAAGTCTTTCAGGTAGTAATGCCCGAAACCGCGATAAAACAAAATATAAGCCGTCTCTTTGGCGGGCAATTGTTTCAAATAACGTTCGTACTGTCCGTCATAAAGCAAGCTCGCAAAGATCGCGTTGTTCGAGCGAATCTCGTCATCAATCTGGCGCGAACGTTCGGCGGCGGCGATTGATTCTTTCAGCCGTCCGCCAAAGCGCAACACATAAGCCATTTGCCAATGCGCTTGCGCCAGATTCGGATTGGTCTGCAACACGTCACGCAACAACGGCACGGCTTCTTCGACGCGATTGGTCTCGGTGAGTGACAGCGACATATAAATTTTTGCGTCAATGTGATGCGGAGCCAGCGTGAGCGCCCGGTCAAAAGCCTTTTGTGATTGCTGGTTCAGCGTTTGCCCACCGAAATATAACGCCGCCAGCGTGCTGTAAGTCGCGCCCAGATAAGCCCACGTCGAAGCGTAATTCGGGTCGAGTTCGGCGGCCTTTTCCAGCATCTTTTGCGCGGTCGCCAATTCATCGCGTACGTAAAGGTCTACGCCACGCAAGTGGTATTCATACGCCAGCGGGTTTTGCGGCAAGTCATTTTTGAGTTCGGCTTGTTCCGTGTCAGACAGGCGCAAGGCCAGTCGCGCTACGATTTCCTGACTGACGCGCTCTTGCAACGTGATCAGCTTGTCAGCGGGCAACGTCAAAGTTTCTGTCCACAACGACTGATTCGTCTCAAGGTTGATAAGCTGCAAGTTCAGCTTGAGTTGATCGCCTTCTTTGAGATAGGTGCCGGTGAGCAACCGATTGACACTTAACTCTTTTGCCACTTGTTGAGGATCAGGCCGTTGCTGGCGATATTTTTCAACATAAGCCGAAGGCCGCACGATCAGCGCTGTGACGTAATTCAATTTGGTGATGACGGCATCAGCCAGCGTGAAACCCAGATAATCGGTGTTCGGGTCGGGCTTTTGATTCACCAACGGCAACACGGCCAACCGTGGCTGGCTGCCAGCTAAAAAGCCTGTGGTTAAAAAAGATGACTGGTTGCGCGTGAACCAATAAAGCGTGCCGATCAACAACACGCTGCCCAGCGCAGCCAGCGCGTACCAGCGCGTGCGATTGCGCTCAGGCACGACGCGCGGAGCTTCGATCACGAGGCGCGGCGCAACCACGGGACTGTCAACTGGTTTGGGTTCCGCAGTCTCGGCAAAGTCGAATTCATTTTCGGCCTCAGGTGCGAGACCGTTGCTGGTCGCAACCAGTGCCGGAACTTTGGCCTCTTGCCACACCTCGCGCACCTCAGCGACGAAGCGATAGCCCAGCTTGGGTACGGTTTCAATGAATTGCGACTCGCCGGGGCTTTCGCCCAACGCGCGCCGCAACGTCGAAACGTTTTGCGCCAGATTGCTTTCTTCGACAAAGCTGTCAGGCCATAAATGTCCGATGAGTTCGTTTTTGGTGAGCAGGCGGTGACGGTTTTCTACGAAATAAAGCAAGGTCTCAAAGGCTTTGGGCGTGAGCGCAATCGTGCTTTCTGCGCGGCTCAACGACCGTTCCTGCGGGTTGAGGCGAAACGAACCGAATTCGTAAAGAGGACTTTTGCTGTTGCTCATTGTTGGGGAAAGCCGCGACGTGCCAGGGGATTGGCGGGGGGAACCGCAACTAAATCAGGGTTATCGAAAGCACCGGCATCTTACCCGTAGCTTTCAGCTTTGCAAATCTTTTCCAGCGGCCCTTTTACAGAGGGATTGTTACGATAAGCTTTTCGCCAAGCGGCAAGGCTTGCCATTGCGTGTTCAACTCACGCACACGAGTGCGGGCGGTGGCAATGCGTTCGTCAAGCAACGAGGGCAACGCCAGCCGGTCGTAATGAACCAACTCGTGCGGCAGGATGGCTTGTTTCCAGGCTTGTATGACTTGGGTTACGCCCGGCGCGCTAATTGTTAGGTTCGAGTTTTTTGCAGGTCAGCGTAATCATCGCTTCTTTTAATGTAGCTTTATTTCAGCCGCGCCATCTTTTCGCGCAGGAAGCTGACGCAGCCCGGCACTTGCGCTTCGGTCAATCCGTGCAGCAACAGCGGCCCGCGAAAGCGGTGCTTATGCAACAGCGTCA
This sequence comes from Acidobacteriota bacterium, assembly GCA_031414155.1. Taxonomy (GTDB): domain Bacteria; phylum Acidobacteriota; class Blastocatellia; order RBC074; family RBC074; genus JACPYM01. The sequence continues at coordinate 129 of JANNUY010000209.1, read as the reverse complement.
CGTAGCGTTCATAGTCCAGCTTGCCGTGACCGGCGGGCAGGTGGCCTGCGTCGCCGTCGTGGTCGAGGTCTTTGGCGTGCGCCAGCACTACGTCGCGGCCAATCAGGGCGAAGGCTTCGTCGAGGATTT
>JANNUY010000208.1:0-6107 GCA_031414155.1 Acidobacteriota bacterium | reverse complement strand
TATAAGCTGCAAGCGACCAACCGCACTTCGACGATGGAAAAAGAATTGAATGCGGTGGGGCCGAACGGTTACGAGTTTTGCAACATCACGGTTGCCAAGACCGCTTTCGGCGGCAACGAAGTCGTCGCCATCCTGCGCAAGCAAATTAACTAAGGCTGTGCCTGACTAGACGACTAAATAGATGCGCGGATAAAGCGGATGAGGCGGATCAAAGCGGATCGAAAAAAATTCTCAGGGTAAAAAAAGCGAAAATCTCTTGCCATAAATTGATCTGCGCCAACCCGCCTCATCCGCTTTATCCGTTTTATCCGTTTTATCCGTGCATCTATGCTGCTTGAACGACAAAGCCAGTGGAGGAAGTTGAGATGAATGACGAGTTGTTACATCGTGAATTGACTGACCAGATCATCAACGCTTTCTACCACGTCTACAACAAATTGGGAGCGGGCTTTTTGGAAAAGATTTACGAAAACGCTCTGGTCATCGAGCTACGGCGGCGCGGCTATGCGGTTAAGCAACAAGCCCCTATCAAGGTGTATTAAGATGGAGAAGCCGTGGGTGAATATTTTGCTGACTTGGTGGTTGAAGACAAAGTCATCCTCGAATTGAAAGCTGGCGACACGATTCAGCAGGCGCACATCAATCAAATCAACAACTACTTGCGTGCAACAGAAATTGAGGTAGGGATGCTGTTTAACTTTGGGCCTAAACCTGAATTCAAACGAAAGGTTTACACGAACGCCCGCAAAGCCCTACGCGGTTAATCCGCTCTGATCCGCCTCATCCGCTTTATCCGCGCATCTATTCTGACTTCGCTTGGCGTTCGTGCCTTCCTCTTGCCTGTAAGCTATTGTCATTTCCTGCACTTATCCAAACAGTTCTTTTCGCGGCTTTGATCTAAGCCTCGCAGCGCGCTCGCGCGAGACGTGCGAAGCAAAGCAGAGCCGCTCAACGCAAGGAGCGTTTATGGCAGAGAATTTTTCAGGCTTTGAGGGATTCAATAACAAGTCGCCTTTCAGCGGTTTAGCGGGCGGCGGCAGGCTCAAGAAACTCGGCTTACTGGCATTGCTGGTCGTGGGCTTGCTGGTGTTGCTGGCGACGTTCAAAACCGTACCGGCGGGTTTTCGTGCAGTCGTGTTCAACAACATCACCGGCGGAGTAGGCGCGCGCGGCGAGGGGTTGACGATCCTCATGCCTTTCACTCAAACCGCAACTCTTTACGACGTACGCACACAAAATTACACGATGAGTCGCGTACTTAACGAAGGCGCGCAGGGTGGCGACGATTCAGTGCCTGCGCTCACCAGCGACGGCCAGGAAGTCGCCGTGGACGTTTCAATCCTCTTTCACCCCGACCCCAACCACATCGCCGAATTGCATCGCAACATCGGGCCTGATTTCATCGCCAAGATTATTCGCCCCGCCGGACGCAGTGTGGCGCGATCAGCCGTAACGAAATATCCGGTCATTGATTTGTATGGCCCGAAGCGTACGGTAATGCAAGATGAAGTAGCCACTGAGTTGAAAGCGATCTACGAGAAAAGCTTCATCATTCTCGACAGCGTGCTGATCAGAAACGTAGACTTTTCGCCAGAATTCAAAAAGGCCATTGAACAAAAACAAATCGCGCAACAGGCCGCTGAGCGCAAGAAATATGAACTGGAAACCGAGAGAATCGAAAAGGAACGCAAGATCGTCGCTGCCGAAGGCGACGCCGAATCCATCCGACTGCGCGGCGAAGCGCTCTCACGCAATCCGGGGTTAATTCAATATGAGTACGTGCAAAAGATCACGCCCGGCGTGCAAACCATCATCACCGATGGCAAATCCATTCTGAGCCTGGGCGACATTGTGAGTCGCGGCAAAGGCAAATAAAACAGTTCAGCCACGGGGAACACGGGGGACACGGGGGACACGGGGAAAGCAAACAGCCTCGATTTTCCCCTGTGATCCCAGTGATCCCCGTGGCTAATTTTTTGTTAGTTTGCCTTGCGCGTTCGCTTCATCCATTGCAGCCAACGGCATCGGCGCGCCGGATTGCATCAGCAACGCTTTCTTCCTGAAAAACCTCGTCAGCCCTGCCGCACCCATCCGCGAACCGCCCAAGCCCGACAATTTGAAAGAGTGCTTTTCGGCTTCGTAAATCAACCCGGTCAACGCGCCGTCGTTGAGGCTGACGGCTCCGGCTTCGATTTGGAGCGCGATGGCTTCGGCTTCTTCCAATGAACCCGCGATGACGGCGGCGCTCAAGCCGTATTCGCTATCGTTCGCCAGCGCGACGGCTTCGTCAGCGGTGCGATAGGCCATCACCGGCAAGACGGGGCCAAAGGTTTCTTCGGTCATCACCGTCATCGTGTGATTGACGTTGGTTAAGACGGTGGGACAAATCCATTTGCCGCCGCCGTGCGTTTCGATTGCGCCGCCGGTGAGAACGCGCGCGCCTTTGCTCACAGCGTCAGCCAGTTGCGCGGCGATGACGTCAGCCTGCTTATCAAAAATCAGCGGGCCGATTTGCCCGCAATGAATATCGGGATAGTTCAACGTAACGGCTTCAGCCTGTAGAACGAGTTCGGCGATAAACGATTCAGCAATGGCTTCATCCACGTAAACGCGCTCAAGCGATTGGCAGGCTTGCCCCGTCGCCAACACTGAAGCGCGCAAGACCGTTGCCGCAGCCTGTTTGATATTGGCACTCGCCGTGACAATCACCGGGTCTTTGCCGCCGAGTTCGAGAAAGGCGGGAATCATTCTTTGCGCGCAAGCCACCGCAACGAGCTTGCCGGTTTTGACGCTGCCGGTGAAACAAATGGCGTCGGCGCATTCGATCAAGGCCGCGCCCGTCTCGCCCGCGCCTTGCACAAAAGCCAACGGCAACACAGGTACGTCGGCCAACGTCTCGCGCAGCGGGTCAGCAAAACGCGGCGCGATTTCGCTGGGTTTGATGATGACGGCGCATCCGGCCAGCAACGCCGGAATCGTATCAATCATTGCCAGCGTCAGCGGAAAGTTCCACGGGCTGATGACGCCGACCAAGCCGTAAGGCACAAGCTGATGTTTGAAATAAATCGAAGGCAGCGCGACTGATTGCCGCGCTGGTTCAGGTCGCAACAATGACGGAGCCAGCGCGCACCAACGATCTATCGAACGAATCACGCCGTCGAATTCCATCGCTGAAATCAACGCGCGTCCGGTGTCGGTGGTGAGCGCGTTGATGATGGCAGCGCGTTTTTGCGTGAGCCCAGCTTTCCACGTTTGCAAGACTTCACAGCGTTGCTCAATCGTTTGCGCAGTCCATGCGCGACCTGAGTACCGCAAGCCTTGAGCCAGCACGGCGAGTTCGGCATCCGTCGGCGGCACAAATTCAAAATCGTTTTCGCCTGTGCGCGGGTTGCTAACTTGAATCATCTTGCCCTTCTGCGCCTTCCCTGCTCTGCCTTTCACTTGAGCTTGAGTGTTTGCCGCAACCACTCAAACATTTTCATCGGCGTGTCGGGATATTTCGTAAACACGCCCATCCCGTGCGGCCCATCAGGGACGGTGATGAGTTCGCACGGTAAGTTCATGGATTGCATTTTCTTTTGCATCACGACCGATTGCTGGTAATTGACTTGAGTGTCAGCCGTGCCGTGAATCAGCAGAAAAGGCGGCAAGCCTTTTTTCAGATATTGAATGGGCGACACCTCGCGCATCCGTTTCAGGTCAGCGCCCGTCACTTGATAAAACTCGCGCCAGATGCTCTGGCCGGGCTTGTCATTGATTTCGTGTTGCGCACGTAATTCCCAATCGTGTACGCCGTAAAACACTACGACTGCCGCCAACTTGAGTCCGCTCTGATTGCGCACCGCGACGTATGACACCAACGAACCGCCCGCCGATTCGCCCATCAGCACGACGCGCTTGAGATCAATTTTGTATTGGCGGGCATTAGCTCTGACATAACGCAACGCGGCGGTGACGTCATCAATCGGCACGGGAAATTTCACTTGCGGATAGAGCCGATAGTTGATCGAGAGCCATACGAAACCTGCCTGTTGCAACGGCTCAAACAAGGGCGGCACATAGGTTTGCTTATCGCCGTTGCGAAACCCGCCGCCGTGTACGATCACGACCGCCGGATAAAGCCCCGCGCCATCGGGCACGTAAGCATCGAGCGTCAGGCTCACGCCATCGGCTTTGGCGAATTCGATGTCTTTGCGCAATTCAGCGCGCACTGCAACCGTCAGACACAAGCAACACAACAGCCCTAGCAGCATTCGTTTTTGCATGAAAATTTTCTCCACGTTTGATTTTGAGCGATGTAAATCAGGCGCATCGTATGCAACCCCGCGCATCTGCACAATCGCGGCGCGGTGTCGTTACTTCCTTTCTTACGGTAAGCTCTGCCCGTTATCAATTTCGCAATCAGGAAGGCTATCCATGAAACGCAAACGCCGCTCGTCACGCTCGGACGCACCGCCGCCTACGCGCAAAGCCCAACAACTCAAAGTACGCAAGCTGATGCAGATGGTCAGTGATTTGGAGAACGGCGAGGACTTCAACATCACACGGCTGGTCAGCGTCAAAAGTCTTTGCCAGGACGTAAAGACCGCCGGGCGCTTCACGCTGATGCTCGCGCAAAATGCGCAAACGCGGAAAGACTTGAGCAGCGACAAACAGTTTTATTCAGCGGCTGAACTCAAACGCCATCGCCAACTCGCAGCGGAAGCCTTCACGGAAATCGAAGCCGTTCTCAAACGCCGCAGCGACGGGCGCGAAGACAAGCTACGCGAGTTGCTGCGAGAGGCGCGCGAAGCCAACAACTAATACCGCAACATCCCTTACGGTGCGGTGCGTTCGATCAAAAGCAAACGTGTCTTGATGATTGAACAGGCCATCTATTGCGCACTGGCGCACGACCAAGAAGTTTACGCCTACTGGGCTTATCAGTCCGCCAGCAGTTACGCCGAGTTATACAACCCGAGATACGGCAACGGACTGATTCCAGAGTCGGCCTCGCTGGTCGCTGACATCGCAGCTTTTTGGCACGCACACTATTTTGACGAGCCGGCAGCGGGCAGTTCGCCAGCTTGAGCGGCCGGCACAACGGTTTTCAGTTTGGCGACGACTTCTTCGACGATGCCGCGAACTTCGGGGGAGAGTTTTTCGATTAGGGCTTCGTCGCCGGTTTGCAGGTAATCAAGCGCGCGAGCGAGCGGGAAAAACTCTTCTTCCATCCCAGTCTCGACAATCAATTGACGAGAAATTTGACCGTTGCCTTTTTGAGCAACTGTCAATAACGCTTCTGTTGCAGTTCCCAACCAGTCTTTCTCATTGGACTTTCGGCCAGACTCCACTGCCCCGTTCCAAGTTTGCCGGGCAATATCAAATCTCTTCTGTTGAACCATTCTAATAAACATCTTTAAGCAGGCAACGCTTCGTAAAGTCCAGAGCCTTACAAAATTAGGCTGGAGTGCCAAAGCACGGTCATAGCTTTTAATTGCTTCTTCGTATTGACCTAGAAGTACGAGTGCTATACCACGAACGCTCAAGCTAATATCTTCAGTAGGGTTAATTTTCAGCACACGATCAAAACTTACAACCGCGTCTTCATAACGCTCCAGATTCATCAGGGAAAAGCCGCGATAGCACCAAGCCTTGTCATTCTCAGGGTTAATCGTTAATGCGTGATCGTAGCTTGCAACGGCATTTTCGTTCCGCCGCAGATTCATCAAAGCGGTCGCCCGATTCATCCAAGTTATGTCGTTATTAGGCTTGACGGTCAGCGCATGATCATAGCTTGTAACAGCTTCTTCGCTTCGATCTAAATCCATAAGTACAAAGCCACGAACACACCAAACTTCGTCTTCTTCAGGTTTAATCTTTATAGCTCTATCAATTTGTAGAAGTGCTACTTCATACTTCTTTTTCGTATAGGCAAGTGCAGCAGCAGCCATCGCTTTTTCAAACTCATCTTGGTTTGAAGCCTCTGCAATTGCCTGTTTTGACAATCTAGCTTGGGTGACTTGCCTGTCGCTAATGCAATTTTTCGCTAGCAAGGTCTCAAGGATTTCGTCAGAAAAATCAGCTAGTTGGACGTCGATTAGTAGGTCGTCTTTGATCGTTGCCGT
>JANNUY010000207.1:0-4135 GCA_031414155.1 Acidobacteriota bacterium | reverse complement strand
GCCGCTCGTCATTCAGAGTGAGCAATGGACGATTGCGCAATTCGTCGGCGAACTCGCTACGCGGTTGTGCAGCACTGGCTTCGAGTTGCGCGCGCAAAGAACTCAAAGCCGCAGGCCATTCGCACGGCGCGAACTTTTTTTCATTCGCCTGCAACTGCCATAACGCAGGCTTTGCGTCAGCGCGCAGCACATAAACTTCACCAATCAATTGCGGATGTTCGGCTTCGGCCTGCCAGCGCGCGTATCGTTCAGCGTAAAGCGGCAACAAATCATCTGTACTCGCGGGCGGGTTCGCATCGGCAACGGGCGGCACAGAAGTGAAGAGCGCGGCGAACAAGCCGGTCATTTCGTTATCTAAATCCTGACTAAAGCGAAACGCCATCCCACGCATGTTGCCGCGCAAATATCCGCGTTCGCGTTCGCTGAGTTGCGACAGCCAGCGATATTGCAACACCGTCAGCGTCGGCAACAGCAACGCCATGATTACGATCACGATGATGGTGGCGCGTTTGCGCCAAATTGCGTTCATAGCCGCGAAATCTACAAAACTAACTGTTGATATTTACCAACTCTATAGTCGGTTCTTCTATGGTCACAACATCAATGACTTCGTTTTCAGTCCAGACGCGATAATGCTTTCCTGCCCCAATAACGTCTGCGTACCAACCATGACTATCGTTCACATAGTCAAAGTATTTTGACCGCTCAAGCACTTGAAAGAAGCATTCATCATCACGCTTCTCATACTCTTCAAAACAAGTGAATGATTCGTTTACCACTTGCCAAGCAACAAAACGAGAAAATCGGATTGAAACTATTTTGCTTATGGGCGTGCTGTTGATTGGATACGTATTTCGTATCACTACGCCGTTTATTTCTATGTCTTCCGGCTCCCCTCCAACAACTCCCTCGACCAATACAATGTTTAACCCTTCTTCATAGGTGACCCCTTGCAAAAACCAAGTTTTAGAATCATCCAGGATGGTACGCATCGAATGCCTCTTTCTATTTTCTAACAATGAGAACTGAAATTATAAGCACGATTCCGCCCTTGCCTAGCCCACCTTACAAACTTTACAAACTCTTTGCTTCGTCATGACCTTTCGCCCTCGTCAGCCACGCGAATTTACAAACGTTACAAACAGTTTGCCTCAGCTTTAACACCTGCGCCGCGAATTCAGGCATCTTGCCTCACAGATGAGGACAGTTCGGTTCGCATCAATTCACAAGTCGCGCAGAGGTCACTATGAAAAAGAATCTTCAAACTATTTGCTTTGCTTTGCTGGGAATGCTTTTCCTGAACTTACATACGGCGGCGCAGACCGCTTTCACCCTGCGCGGCGCGGTCGTTGACGAAACCGACGCCGTGATTCCGGGCGCAACCGTTACGCTCATCAGCGCGGACGGCAAGACGCGCACCGTGACCAGCGATGCGGGCGGCGCGTTTGCCGTGCCGCAACTCGCCACCGGCATTTATCAAGTAACTGTAGCCTATGACGGCTTCACGCCATACGCGCAAAGCGGCTTGCAACTCACCGCGAACGGCGCGCCGCTCAAGATCGTGCTGAAAGTCGCCGAGATGAATATCGTCACCACTATCTCGGCGGAAGACCCGCAGGACACGACCGATCCGACCAAGAACCTCAACGCGACCGTGCTGAACGAAGAAACCATCCAAACAATCGTGCCCAACAATGAAGAGGATATGCAGACCTTCCTGCAAGGCTTGGCAGGCGGACAGAACGCGCAAATCATTGTGGACGGTTTCACGGGCGGTCGCCTGCCTCCGCGTGAATCAATTATGCAAATTCGCGTGAATCAAAATCCTTTCACCGCCGAATACTCGCAACCCGGCAACGGTCGCGTAGAGATCATCACCAAACCCGGACGCGATCAATGGCGCGGTTCGTTGGGCTTCAACTTGCGCAACTCTTCGCTCGACGCGCGCAACGCTTTCGCCACCACCAAACCCGAACTGAACCAGAATCGTTTTCAGTTCAACCTGAGCGGCCCGATCATCGCCAAAAAGATGTCGTTCTTTGCGAACGCCGAACGCCGCACGCTCGAAGGCAGCAACAACATCGTAGCGCGCACGCTCGACGGCACGTTTACCGCGAACGTCAACGCGCCCAGCACCAGCACGTTTTTCAATTTGCGCACTGACTATTTGTTGAATGACAAGAACACGTTGAACGTGAGTTACAACCGTTTCGGCAACAGTTCGATCAATCGTGAATTCGCGGCGCGCTTCGGCGGCGGCGGCTTTGGCCCCGGTGGTGGCAATGGCGGCGGCGGTGTGAGCGGCACGAGCTACCTGCTGCCCGAACGTGGCTCGAATGCCGACAGCGTCAATCAAACGCTGCAAGTGGGCGAGACGATGGTCATCAATCCGAAACTGATTATGGAAACGCGCCTGCGCTTCATTCGTGAGAGCCGCAACACGACGACCAATGCAACTGGTGACACGACCGGCGTAGCCATCAACGTGTTGGATGCTTTCAACGGCGGCGGCGCAACTTGCTGCCCCAGCACGACGCAGGAAAACAATCTCGAATGGCAGCAATACCTGACGTGGACGCAAAAACAACACACGATCAAGGGCGGCACGCAACTGATGCGTTACAGCATCAATGACAACACGGCGAGCAACTTTAACGGGACGTATACGTTCAGCAGCCTTGATCTTTATCGCCAAGTCATTAACGGCAAACGCGACGCCAACGGCAACCTGATTCGGCCTACGCAATTCACAATCAGCCAGGGCGACCCGCGCTTACAGTTCACCCAGTTGCAAGGCGCTTCGTTTATTCAGGACGACTGGCGCGTCAAACCCAATCTGACGCTTTCGCTGGGCTTGCGCCACGAGTTTCAATCGCAACTCGGCGATGCCAACAATTTCGCGCCGCGCATCGGTCTGGCTTGGTCGCCCGGCAAGAGCCGCACGACGACAGTGCGCATCGGCGGCGGCATTTTCTATTCACGGTTGACTGACAACCTTTACAGCAACGTGTTGCGTTATGACGGCACGCGGCAACAGAGTTTCATTATCAACAACCCGAATTGGCCGAATGCTCTGGCTGAAGACGCGACGATCAGCACGGCGCGCACGATTCGCCGCGTGCTTGATTCACAACTGGCCGCGCCTTATTCGGTGAATTTCAACGCTTCGGTCGAGCGCCAACTACCGCTGGGTTTCATTGCGACCACGACCTATATGTTCAATCGTGGCATTCACCAATTCCGTTCGCGCAATATCAACGCGCCGCTTGATGGCCTTCGCCCTGACACGACGCAAGGCAACATTTATCAGATCGAATCTTCGGCGCTGTCGCAATCGCACGGACTGATGTTCGGTTTGCAGCGACGGATGGGCAAGACGTTTCAGGTGTTCAGCAATTACACGCTCTCACGCACGATGAGCGACGCCGACAGCGCGCTGTCAGTGCCGGTCAATAACTACGATTTGAGTTCTGAATGGGGTCGTTCGGCGATGGATCGTCGTCACACACTATTTGTCGGCGGTTCGATCAACCTGCCCAAAGGCATTCGCTTGTCGCCTTTCGTCACGGCTTCGTCGGGCTCGCCCTTCAACATCACGACGGGCAAAGACAACAATGGCGACACCGAAATCAACGACCGCCCCTTTGGACTTTCACGCAACGGCAATCTGTCGCAGAGTTTGTATTCGCTGCTCACGCCGCAAATGCAAAGCTACCTCACGACCTATTATCCGAACGGCGTCAACGCGAACGGCCCGGGCGCATTCAACGTGAATATGAGCGTGGCGAAAACGTTCAGCTTCGGTGAACGCAAAAACGCGAATGCAGCAGCGGCAGATCAACAAGGCGGCCCGCGCAGCGGTGGCATGCGTGGCGGCCCTGGTGGCCCCGGCGGTGGCATGTTTGGCGGCGGCGGCGAAACCGGACGTTTCAACGTGCAACTTTCAGCGCAAATCACCAACCTGTTGAATCGCGTGAATTATGGCGGCTATAGCGGCGTGCTGAGTTCGCCTTACTTCGGTCAGGCCAACAGCGCATCAGGCGCGCGGCAACTGGAAATCGGCTTGCGCTTCAGTTTTTAGGATCGCGCAGGCAGTACGGGGAGCATAAGCGACCTGAGCCTTGAAGAGGACGCG
>JANNUY010000206.1:0-9398 GCA_031414155.1 Acidobacteriota bacterium | reverse complement strand
TCGAAAAAACAATCCAATACGAACGACGAATACAAAAGGCAGCTTAAGCAAACTACCTTTTTCCTCGACCGTTCTCTGATTGGCAAATTAATACCTGAAGAGTTGCGCAAACACGGTATTAAGGTCGAGCCTCATCATGTGTGGTTCAGACACAACACCCCAGATGAAAATTGGCTGGCAGTGGTCGGAGAGAAAAAGTGGGTGGTACTGACAGGAGACGTCAACATTGGACGTCGCCCACTTGAACTTGACGCCTTGCTAACGGCCAAAGTGAAAGCCTTCGCTATAGCCAATGCCTCACTATTGACGGCACTTCAGCAAGCCCAGTTAGTCATCAAGGCTCTTCCGCAAATCCTCGAAATGCTTCAGGAATATCGCATACCGTTTCTAGCAAAAATTCATCACGACGGCTCCGTTGCTCTTTGGAGAACAGATGTGGAATACAAGCCCGGTCAACGTAGGAAGAAACGATACCGCCCGCCCAAAGGGAGCGAATACAAGCAACATTTCAACAAAACCAACTTGAACGATGAAAGCTGAAAATAGCACTCAGCGTTGTTGATTTCCTGACGAACTGCCGCTGGCTGACATCACTTCTTTTGCCTTCATCGTCTCGGGCAAATCTGCGTCCGCACGCACCCACGCTTTAACGAATTTCGCGTGATTGGCTTTGGCTTCGTCGGCTTTGCCAAGAGCCTGTTGCGCTTGTGACAAGCCAAGCAGCGCGCGTCCGCTGCCGGGGTCGCGTTCGAGGGCGGCGGTGAAAAAGGTTTCGGCTTCTTTATAGTTTTGCAGCGCGAGCATCACACGGCCTGCCATTTCTTCGGTAGGGTTCGGGTAAATCGGCGGCTCGCTGTAACCGAGTTTGGCTTCTTCTTCGATAGCTTGTTTCAGCACCGCGAGAATGTCTTCAGGCTTGGCGTTTTCGCGGGCAAGAATGCGGGCTTTGAGTTCGAGCGGAGCTACGAGCAAGGCGCGAGACTGTTGGCGTTGGCGTCCGGCTTGCGGCAGGTCTTTTTCTTTGGGCAGCTTTTCGCGCACATAAGCGGCTTCGCGTTCGAGCGCGGCAAGTTGTTCACGCGCGCCTGCGATGTCGCCTTTGCCGAGTTTGGCGAGACCTTGCGCATACATCCGCCATGCTTTGAATACTTCGAAGTTGCCTTCGGTCGGCAGCGTTGTGCCGTCGAGAATCTCATCCCACTTCTCAAATCGCACGAGCGTACGCATCCGCGACAAGCGGCCTTCGAGCGCGGCGCGCGATTTTTCTTCGCCTTTCTGCGTTCCTACGTCGAGCAACTCTTGCGATGTGCGCAGGCTGTCGCGGTAACGACCTTGATAGTTATAGACCAGCGTCAGGAAGTGTACGTTGTGGCCGTAAGGCCCGGCGGCGTGATCGGATTCTTCTTTGTTATCGCGGATGTAAGCGCGATCAACCGCAGCGGAATTTTCAAACGCCGTCGCAGCGTCCTGCCAGCGATTGAGGTGGACGTAAGTATGACCGGGCATGTGTACGGCGTGACCTACTTTGGGTGCGAGCGTGCCGTAAATATCCGCCGCCGCTTCGCCGTCTTGCGGCCGCTTGCTCGATTCGGTGGCGTGAATCATGTAATGGTGCGCGGCCAAATGTTGCGGCTGTTTTGACAATACGACTTGCAACAGGGCAATGCACTCAACCGCACCGGCGCGCGGCGTGCCATCGCGTTCAAAACCCGCCATCAAAGCTAGTGCGAGAAAGAGTTTGGCTTCGTCATCGTCGGGATAAAACGAGACGAGCTTGCGCATGCCTTTCGCGTAATCATCGCTGCCGCCGAGCGAACCGTTGTTTTGCACGAGCGTACGTTCGCCCTTGTGACGGGCTTCGACGGCGGCGAGATAAAGTTGTTCGCGCTCAGTAACTTTTGGTGCAAGCTCTTTGCCGCGTTTGATGGCAGCATCGCGGCGCGCGGCGTTCACATCGCACATCGCAATGCCCCATTGCGCCATCGCGCATTCAGGATCGAGTTGCGCCGCGCGCTCGAACGAGCGATCCGCTTCGTAAAACCAAAACGAATGCAACAACGCCAAGCCCTGATCGAAAAACGCCTGGGCTTCTTTCGATTTCGTAGTGATGGGCATCGGCGTCTTACCGTAACCTTCCATCAACGTCGCCGGACGTTGTGACGCTTTGGTCGCGTCAACGACGTGGCAAACTTGCGTGTTGTCTTTGGTGGGTACGGGCACAGGCGTTTGCGCGAAAGCAGCGTTGGCGATCAATAAAGCAAAGGCGCATGCCCAGAGCGTTTTGGTAGTGAACATCGGAAGCCTCCTGATTGCAGGTTGAATAACGGAACGGTGCGGCGAGAGGCATGCTAGTCAGTGGCTTTGGTTACGGCAAGGCTAGGGGTAAAGGGTTTGGCGAACCGGATAAGCCCCCGACGGCCTCCGCCGAAAAAGCTCCCCCATTGACAACAGAGACCGCCGGGGACTTATCCGGTTCGCCAAATTTTTCGTTAAGCCATGAAGCCCAAATTGTCTGCGGCGAAGTTGCCGATGTTGGGCGTGACCGTGCGCAAGTCGGTCGAGCTAACGCCGAACCACGAAGCTAGCGTGGCGGCGTATTGATCCACCGCCGTCGTAGGGATCAACCGTCCGCTGCCGGCGTCGGTTTCGTTTTCGAGCGTCAAGTTAGGGAACGTGCCATAAACCTTGCCGCCATTCACCGCGCCGCCCATCACGAAATGATGCGACCCCCAACCGTGATCGGTGCCTTTGTTGTTGGGCTTGAGCGCGCGTCCAAAATCAGAAGCCGTGAAACTCGTCACCTGACTTTCGATTCCCAGTTCAACCGTCGCTGCGTAAAACGCATTCATCGCCTGACTCAGTTTTTGTAACAAGCCGGGATGTGACGCGAGTTGATCGCCGTGCGTGTCGAAACCATCGAGTGTCACGAAGAAAACCTGACGCCTTATGTTCAGCAGATTTCGCGCGGCAATAACCTTCGCCACCATGTTCAGTTGTTTGGCGAGATTATTGTTAGCCGGAAACACCGTCGTCAGCTTGGGCGCGGTATCGAGCGCGACTTTGAAGGCTGCGCCCGCATCGAGCGAGCGCCGAAAGGTCGTGTTCCAGGCTTCTTCGAGCAGGTTCGTGCGCGGCTGTTGCGTATAAAGCGTGTTGCGCACGGCTTGCGAAATCAGGCTGGTCGTTTGCGGGTTTTCATCGTAGCCATACAACTTGATCGGCCCGTCGGTCGGCATTTCGTATTGCGTCACCGCGCTGCCGATCTGAAACGTATTGCTGCCCGCAAACGAGAGGCTCATCGAAATTTGATTGTTCGTGTTGAGGCTGTTGACGGCGTCGGCGATGCGTCCGCCCCAACCGGTGCGCGCGACTTGGTCAGGCCACGAAGTCTGCCAATGCACCTGTTGGTCAGAATGCGAAAACAGTTGCGGCGGCAACGGTTTCGACTTGGCGCGATATTCGGCGCGCGTGACGGGATGAACTAAAGGCCCGACGTTAGCGACGAGGGCGACCTTTTGGCTGAGCTTGCTGTTGGCGTTGGAGTTAAAGAGCGTTGCCAACTCGGCCATGTTCGGATGTAGGCCGAACTCGCGCTGTGCAGTGTCTTTGAAATTCAACGCGCGCAATTGATTTTGCGGTACGGCCAGCGCGGCGCGTGTGCGGGCATAAAGGTTGTAATCCGCCGTCGAACGCGCGACCAGCATGTTGTGGGGATCGTTGCCGCCATACATAAAAATACAAATCAGCGCCTTGTAATCTCCGGCTTGCAAGGCAGTTGGCATAGGTGCAGCGACAGCCGCAGTTTTCATCAGGTCGAAGAAAGCCGCCGAAGCGCTCGCCGCACTCAGCGTGGCGCAAGTGGATTGTTTGAGAAAGTTTCTGCGTGATGAATTCATAGTTGCCTTCATTTTTGCCCTTACTTCTGAATGACAAACTCCGGCGATATGGCGATCAGCCAAACGGCGTTCTTGACGCGTTCGAGTTGCCAGTTGGTGCGCGTGGTCGCAATCGAACTGATGCCGCGAATGATGCGGTCGCGCAATTCGGGCGACATTGATTGGCTCATCAATACGAGATTAAGTTGATCTACCAACTGCGCCGGATTAGCGGCCAGCGCGGTGTAAGCCGTGTAATCAGGCGTCATGATCGTCGTGCCGTATGAGTGCCCGCGAAAGGCCAGATCGCGCATCGTGTTCGAACTGCCGATGATCGCAGTCTCAGTCGTAAGCTGAAATTCGGGCGAGACCAGTCCGGCGGCGGCAATCACGCCAGGGTGCGAATAGTTCGGCTCGAAAAAATTAAACACCGTCGGCGCGCGCAAGGGGTTTTGCCCCATGCCCCACAGCGGACTTTCGATATTCCAGATGCGATAGCGCCCGTCGGTGCTTTTCACGTTGAAGGCCCGGAAGAGATTGGCAAAGCGAATCGCTGGTTCGCGCTGTTTGCCATAGCCCTGATCGTTGATGACGTTGAGGCTGCGCGCTTCGTAATCAAGCAGAATAGCGCGAATGACAGCTTTCAGGTCGCCGCGTTTGCCGGTGCCGTTATTGTCGAAGACTTGGGCGACACGATAGACATAGGCCGGACTCGGATTGCTCGTGACCAGCCGTTGAATCAACTGGCGCGAGATAAATGGGCCTACGTTCGGGTGCAGGAAGATGTTGTTGAGCGCATCACTCAAATCTTTTTCGGGCGTCTGATTAGCGGGCACGCGATAACCGTTGAGCAACACCTTTTCGCCCGTCGAGTGATGTTCGGGCCAGGCTTGCATCGCCGCACGAAAATCGCGGGCGGGCGGCCATGTCCATTGCCAGGGTTTGGTGACATCGCGGCTGTAAGCAAAATTCCAGCCGGTGAAGATGCGCGCGAAATTTTCAATCGTTTCCTGACTGTAAGTTTCAATCGGCAACCCTTCGGCACTGAGCTTGAGCGTGCCATCGGGATTAAGTTGATAAAGCCCGATAGAAAACAACTGCAAAACCTCGCGGGCAAAGTTTTCATTCGGCTCGCGTCCGGTGGCGGGGTCTTCCTTGTCGTTCTGGAGCATATCCAGATAAACGCCCATCGCGGGATGCAACGTGACCCGTTCGAGCAAGTTGCGATAGTTGTCGTAAGCATTGCGATTAAGCTGGTCAAGGTAAGAAGACAACGCCACGGGTTGGCCTTCGAGCGGCCCGCTGTCGCACGACACCACGAAAATCTGGCTCAAGGCGAACATCACGCGCGCGCGCAATTGGTCGTTGCCCGTAATGGCCTGCTTCCAAAAAGCCTCCATCGTCGCGTTGACATAAACGCTTTCCCCTCCTGCCAACACCCGATCAAGATAAGCTGAATGCGACTCGGCATCGCGCACGAACTGATCGTTCAACCATCTCTCGTAACCAAGTTGCTGTAAGCGGGTGATCTCAGCCGGTGTCGCGCCATAGGTGGCCTGCGTCAGAAAGCGCGCCGCGTCGCGCGCGGTGGGACTGCCCACTGGCAACGCTGGTGGAGGCGGCGGTGGGGTGAAAGTTTGCGAACCGCTGGTCAAACGATAGTGTCCGCGAATCTCGCCGCTCGGAAAACGCGACGAGTGAATGTTGACATAAATCCTGCCCGTCTTGAGCGCCGCCACCAGTTGCGCAACTGTCACCACGCCGACATCGCTGAACGTCCAGATAAACGAGCCATCGGCTTCGCGCGGCGAATCGTCCAGGTCAAAAAGAATTTGCCCGCTCTTGCCTGGGTCAGCCGGGCCGTGTACGTGCGCGGCCATTTGCGGCGTCGTCAGGTTGGCAAAATTGAATTTGAGCTTGGCCGTTTTTTCGTCGGCGCTCAACAACAACGTCGAAACGCCCGATCCGCCCGATTGCGATTGCCCTTCCGGCGTGAGCGAAGCAATGAAAAGCGTCGGGTTTACGTTGCTGCTGGGCGTGGCTGAAACCGGAGCCGTGCTGGCTGATTCCATGCCGCAGAGTTCGGCGCTGACTTTATAAAAATACGTCGTGCCGTTGGTCAGCCCCGTGTCGGTGAAGCTGGCAACCGTTGGCGTAGCCGCTACGACATACGTGCTGTTGCTGTTCGTGGCACGTTGAACCTTATAACGCGTCGCGCCTTCCACGGGTGACCACGTCAGTGCGATTTCGCCCGTGCCACCCGCTGCCGCCAATCCCGCAGGCATCGTGGCAGTCAGAGCTTGCACGCCAATCTCGACCACGTTGGCGTTCTTGCCATCCGCCACCAGTGCAACCTGCATCGTGCCGCAACCTGAAAGTGTACGGGGTACGCGCAGGTTGATTTGATCTACGCCCGCGAAACCGCTGGCGACCACGGCTAACACGTCTACGGTTAGGTTATTGATTTTGGCCGTGACGGGTGAAGCGAAACGACGAAAGCCCGTGCCATACAAAACCAGATAAACCGATTCGCCCTCCGGCCCCAGGTTCACCAGCACCGGCATGAACCTGCCTGCCGTCGTGTCAAAGCGTCCGACCGATTCATAGCTTTGCGCGTTGTTGGCCTTGACACGCAAATAAACCGCTGCCGCCAATCCGCTGCCGTTGGCATTCGCCGTGAAAAGCCCCGGCGCTACACTCGCAATCGTCAACGCACCCGTTGCTTTCACCGTCGTGCCGTTGCGCACCGTCAACGTCGCGCGTCCGGCTGCCGTGTCTTTGGGAATCAAAAAGTTGATCTGTGAAGGGGAAACAAAAAACAACTGCGCTGCGCGCTCTACGCCCACGCTATCGCGCACCAACACCTCAGCGCCGCCCAACGTCATCGGCAAAGGCAACGTTGCGGCCACAGACGTTTGCGTAGTCATTTGCGTACCGAACGCCGCCGCGATGGATTCAGGCGCGCAAGCCGTGTTGTCATAGCTCGCCGCCGAAACGGCTGAGACGGTCGTTTGCGCTTGCGCCAATAAAGCGTTGGCAAACACCATGAGTAATAACCAGCTGCTCCATTTTCCCAAGCTAGTTGACCAGTTTCGTTTCATAATTCTTTTTCGACCAACCAAAAGGCACACTTCACCCTGCGCAAAAGTAACTTAAGGTTATTTCGCGTTGGGTTTAACTACTTCAGTTACTAACCGATACAGATGAGATAACCACCAGCTTAGATACACCACGGGCTAGGCTGGCATTAACGAGTTCACGTTAATCGCTATTCGGTAAATACACCTCGCCTGAGCGAAGCTATCTCATTACAAATCGAGTCCTGAATTAAATGAACACGTTGGTGGAGGAGTGGCCGGAATAAGAGGAGCTTGATCCGGCGTAACAAGCGCAAGCTAGTAAGGCCTTTAACACACCAAACACCATCACCATGAAGCGGCACTTTAACTGCTTATCACCTATCCAACATTTGCTATCCCACTTGGGCATTCTGTGTTGGGCATTAAGTTCTATGTGGGCAAATAAAAGAGGGACATCGGCAACTTTGATTACATGCTTTTGCTGAATTTTTTTGTCTTCTTACAAATATTAGGCAAAAGCTAATACAGACATCCCACTTGCAAGCGCAAAGTAACACAAGGGTACCAGGCCGACAATTAGAAAAATTTACCTACTTGCAAGTTATCGTTATGTTGCAGCTTTATGTTGCTGAGGCGTCATCCGCGACTGCCAGGCTTAATCGGCTTGGAACCTTCCGCGCAGAGCGGGCAGTTGTCTAGTTGATAGGTAGGTACGTCTAAAACAGCTAAGGCATGACGCGGCACGCCGAGGTTGACGGCTCCGCCGCTGCGATCAATCAGCGAACCTGCGCCTGCGGTCACGGCTCCATATTGCGCGACGACTTCCATCACTTCGCGCGTAGAGCCGCCCGTCGTCACTACGTCTTCGACCACAAAGCAGCGTTCGCCGTTTTTTAATTCAAAGCCGCGCCGCAATTTCATTCCGCCATCCTGCCGCTCGGTGAAAAGCGCGCGTACTCCCAAAGCCCGTGCGATTTCGTGCGCCACGATAACGCCGCCCAACGCCGGAGCGATCACCAAATCAATTTTGCCAATCGCGGCATCGGCTTGCGCTTTGGCGGCCAACGCCGAGCAAAGCTGTGCGGCCACGGCGGGATGTTGCATCACCAAAGCGCATTGCAGATAACGCGGGCTGTGCAAGCCCGAAGACAACAAAAAGTGTCCGGTCAGCAAAGCCTGATTGTCACTGAATACTTGCAATACTTCGTCGTTCGTCATGAAAGATTCTCTTTTCTGCAAGAAATGGATTGGTGCGGTAAGCCGTGATTATCCACACGACTGTGACAGATGGCGAGTGCGGCATTGGTTGTCATCAAAAGTTCCCAACGCCCGGATGTCAACAACAGTTGTCATCAATCGTAGACATCAGCGCTATTACTTGTCTTTTCATGATGACAAGCCATGTGACAATCCATCAGCGTGCCAAAGCAAAACGCCTTTGCCCGCCTCTCGACAATAAGAATATCTCTAAGTATTTCTTCACTTAAAAACTTTTCCACGGCAATTCACAAACTCTGGCACGAGCATCGCTAAGAGGTATGGCGTAAGACGAACGACACGCTCTTTGAGAAGTCTTACTATAGATCAAGAGTTGAATAAGTTTTATGCAAGTGGAAGGGGCGTGGCAGGGCTGCTCGAATACGGCGTTGACCTCACCGAGATACGCTGGGTTCTTGAGCGCGATGTCCCGCGCCTCTTCCGTGTACACAAGTTACGCTCCATTCCTCTCGAACTTTGTAGCGGTTAATCGAAAAAATGACACGGGGGTCGGAATTTGATGAGTCGCTACAACTGGTGATGCGCGGAGACTGAGGTTTCCGACGGGGCACTGTGAAATCGCAGCCCTCCGCGCATCCGTTCTTTAAGTTCGCAGTATGAAGCGCCTTTACGATTTTTCTCACTCCTCTCGGTTTTATGTGGCGAGTCACTGAAAGGCAGACACGGGGGTCGGTTCTAAGTGGCAAGTCGCATTTTGATCTGCAAGTTACGTTATCTAAATGGGGCACATTGGATGGCGTAACTTGCAGGTCACACTTTTTTTGCCGATTGAGTTGCCGATTGAGTTGAGTGACGCGAGTTTCTTGAACCTCCTCTTGAATTTGTCATTGCCTGGTCGGAAAAGACACGGGGGTCGGATTTTGATCGGCAATGGCATTTAGCTGTGCGGGTGGCTTCAGTCAGATACGGGGCACATTGGTTGGGGCCATCTGCGCAGCGCACTTTTTCAGGTTCAAAACGATTTTCATCCGTAAGCTGAAAGTTAAAGGAAAGACACGGGGGTCGGATTTAACTACAGTTTACGGCTGCGACGCGCGGGTTACGCCAGTTTGATACGGGGCACAATGAACTGACGTAATCCGCGCATCACCTTATCTGCACCCCCGTTTTTAAGATTAGATTTTTCGGGTTCTCACCCCAGCAACAGTCGGTTGTCAGCGAGCGC
>JANNUY010000205.1:0-2325 GCA_031414155.1 Acidobacteriota bacterium | reverse complement strand
AGTCGGAAGACTATAAGGTCTTCACTTTTCAAACTATGAACAAGCCGCTGCTGCCTCTGCTTTATTGAATAGCTCAACCTTTTATTTGTTTTATCTGGCCTACTCTGACGCCTACCACTGCGGACGTGAACTCATCCTGTCATTTCCCTGCGACCTTGCTTCTTTTTCCAAAGAAATTACTCATAGCCTGTCGAAACTGAACAAGGCATTGATGGCAGACTTCAAACGCAATTCGGTTCGCAGAAAGATTCAATATCAAGGGACTGGCTGGATTGAATATGATGAATTCTATCCGCGGCGATCCAAACCCATCATTGACGAAATAGACCGCGTGCTGGCGCGGCATTACGGCTTCACGGACGAAGAGTTGGATTTCATCATCAACTACGACATCAAATACCGGATGGGGCGCGAGGAATAATGTGGAGTGCGGCGCGTCCTCGCCGCTTTACGTTCGCAGCGGACGGCTCATGGGGAAACCCAAGGCGTCTGCTCCGAACGCAAAGCGGTGACGAGTCACCGCACTCCATACGATGGGGCGCGACGGCGAAGAATGGGAGGCCGCATAACTTCGATAGCCTTGCTGAAAAGGGCTTGTTACAATCCAGGCCAGAGGTGCAATCAACCATGGAACATCAACTCACAATTACTTTGCCAGATGCGGTCTTTCAGCCGCTCGTCGAAGCTGCAATCAGAGCCGGGCGCACGCCAGAAAATTTCATCCTGGAAAAAGTGGCACAAGCCATTCCGGTTCAACCGGCTAGCCCCGAACCGGAGAGAAAAGCCGACATCACGCAGTTTTTCGGCATGTGGAGTGGCGGCGATCCGCACGGCTCTGACAATGAGCGAATTGACGCCGACTTGGCGCGCGAATATGGCCGCGGACTTGATGGAGACGAATAGCCATGTTGCTCGATACCTCGGGGCTGATGTGTGTGCTGGATAAACAGGATGGGCGACACGCCGAAGCCGTGCGCCGTTATCACGCAGCGCGGCGGCGTTTGGTCACGAATTACGTGCTGGCCGAATATGTCGCATTGGCGCATGTGCGCGGTTTGTCACGCCAACAAACGCTGGATTTCAGTGATGCGGTTTTGCGCGACCCGAACGTCGAAATTGTTTGGGTTGAGAAACCATTGCATCGTCAGGCGCTCAACTTGTTGCAGGCGCGCCGTGACAAAGGGTACTCGCTCTGCGATGCGGTCAGCTTCGTGCTGATGCGCGAATGCGGCATCGTCGAAGCCCTGACTACCGACAAGCATTTTGTGCAGGAAGGTTTCACGCGCCTGCTCGAACCCTGAACTCGACGCGCTGATGAACATCGAATCTTTGCCGCCAACCGCTCCGCTTTATCCCGCCGCACTCAAGACCGGGAACCAACCGCCTAACTTGCAAACCATTGGTAATCAGGAATTGCTTGCTACGACAAAAACCGCCGTGCTTTGTTCGCGCGAATGTCCGGGCGCAGTGATCTTCCGTCTGTTCGAGTTGGCGCGACGGTTACGCGACAGCGAGGTGACATTCATGGGCGGCTTTCACACGCCCGCCGAACGCGATTTTTTAGCGTATTTGTTGGCGGGCAAGTGCAAGCTGATTATTTGCCCCGCGCGTTCGCTGACTGGGATGCGCGTGCCTGCCGCGTGGCAAAAAGCCATGGCAGATCAGCGCCTGTTATTGCTTTCTCCGTTTGCCGCCGCTACGCAACGCCGTCAATCAGCGCAACTGGCAGCGCGCCGGAATGAATTCGTCATCAACTTAGCCGAGCAAATTTTGCTGCTGCACGCAGCGCCCGCCAGCCAAACTGCGCGGCTGATTAACGACGCAAGACGGCCCTCCCAACCTTTGCTTACTCTCACACAAGATGACGCACAGCTTTGTTACCAATTGATGGAAGGCGAAACTCTCATGCATTGATAGCGGCGTGACTTATCGGCGCGTTGTCATTTCTGCAAAAGGAACTCGCGCACGATGTCGGCTGGGTCGCGCTTTTCGACTTCGGCGGCGTAATTCATCCGGCGCATGGTTTCGTCTGAAATCGCATTGGCGAGTTTGGCGAGCGCGGGTTGCAGTTGCGGGTAACGTTCGAGCGTGCGCGTCAACATGACGGGTACGGCGTGATAGGGCGGGAAGTAGCGGCGATCATCGGCGAGCGGGAAAAGGTCGAGTTTGGCGATCAGTCCGTTCGTGGCGTCGCCTGCGATAACGTCTACTTGACGGTCGGCGAGTGCGCGATAGGTGAGTGAGAGATTCATCGCCAGCGGCGCGGCGGCGAATTGCAAACCGTAAGCCTGCGCCAAGCCACGATAGCCGTCTTCGCGGTCGAGG
>JANNUY010000204.1:0-2290 GCA_031414155.1 Acidobacteriota bacterium | reverse complement strand
CAAACGCTACGCGCGGGGCAAAACTCATACACGTTGCGTCAAC
Organism: Acidobacteriota bacterium; assembly: GCA_031414155.1. GTDB lineage: Bacteria > Acidobacteriota > Blastocatellia > RBC074 > RBC074 > JACPYM01. The sequence continues at coordinate 2,247 of JANNUY010000204.1, read as the reverse complement.
TCGGCGAACATGCACAGGCGCTGTTTCGTTGCGACACCAACGATTGGGGCAAATACGATCCGAAGTTTTTAGAGAACCATTTACCGTGGGGCTTGATCGCGTTCTCGTGGCTGCGCAAACCGCAGGACGCCAAATGGACGAATGCTTACGGCGAGCAAATTGATCTGTACAATGCCTTTGACCGCGCGCTGGCGAGTTATGAACACACTTGTTCAGGTTTGCGCGAAGGCTTAGCGCAAGGTGCTGACGAAACGTTGGAATTTCGGCAGGCGATTACGAAACACAGTTGTTACGGCTTGCACGCGGTGTATGGCTTTTTCGCCTGCTATCGGCAGGGTTACAAACGCGGTGACATTCCGCAACGCATCGCGGCCTTGCTCGACACGACGATTCATCGGCTGGCCGGAGACGCCAAAGCCCTTGACCGCGAAGCCGATGCCGTGAAAGCAATGGGGCCTGATTACGTCAACCGCATGGCTGTGAGTTCAGAAGGCCGTGTGGTCACGCAAGGCGCTCCACCGCCCAACGTCATCGAAGCTATGCGTTTGCGCCAACAGATTCAGGTGCATGGACACGTTCTCGAAGCAATCAATTACGGTTTGTTACACAAGCTCTTTACGCTCACGCCTGACCAACAGCGCCGCGTGAAAGCGGGCGAACAGGCTTTCTATGAACATCTTGTCAAATTGCGGGCGCTTGATCTGGATGCTTATCGCCGCTGGCACAGCAAATTCGTCAGCGATATTGTGATCGCCGTCGGCCACGCTGTACGCGCGTTGAAATTGCTGACGCCGCAAAATCCCGACTTGCCGCAAACCATCGCACAACAGTAAAAGAACCCTGATGAACCTTTTAAGAATCAACTTGGTCGGTGCCGTCCTGACGCTTTGCGCGTTTAACGCTTACGCCCAAGTCAAGCTCGCGCCATTGCCGTTGCTTACGCCCTGCGCACAACGCGCCAGTAATGCGGCGGCTGAGCAGGCCGCCCAATCGTTCATCGCCAAGTTGCGCCATAAAGACGCGACGGTGCGAGTCCAAGCCATAGAGCATTTAAGCAAAGGTTGCTATCAAGCCGCTGTTAATCCGTTAGTCGCTGCGTTGCAAGACACTGCGCCGCCAGTGCGTGCGGCGGCCATCACGGCATTGGGTAAACTTGCCGACCGCGACACCGTCGAAGATTTGCGGATGATGACCGGTGACACCGACACCAATGTCAGGCTCGCGTTGATACAGGCGCTTTTAACCTTCACCAGCTTTCCCGCGCGCAATGCCGTACTCAACAATATCGCCAACCCCAGCGACTTTGAAGTCGTTGAAGAAACTGACGCGCGCGTGCGGTGCGTAGCCATCCTGACGCTCAACGATTTATCCAACGCCGAGCATTCGCGCAAAGCGATTTATTTCGTCTATGGTTTTTTGAAAAGCCGCCACGACGCAGTACGTCAAGTCGCCGAACAAACCATGCTGGCGTTGAAAGATACGCGCAACGCGCCGATTGAGTTGATTGTTATGTTGAAGACGCACAGCAACCCTGAATTGCGGCGTTGGGCGGCGGTATGGCTCGGCAACCTCGGCATCGAACAAGGCCGCGATGCGCTTTCCACCGCCGCCGTTTTGGATGCAAATCCGGCAGTGAAAGCCGCAGCAACCAAGGCGTTGGCGCAACTCAAAGCACCTGCGAAATAAAAGCACACGGCTTTGGCTTTTCGTTTTTTGGCGTGTAGTATCGCGCCTCATTTTTACCCAAACCATTCATCAAAAAGCATGTAGTCCCGCCTTCAGGCGGAAACGCTTTGTCATCACGTTCCTTCCGCCTCAAAGCGGGACTACATGCTCTTTTTAGGAGGCAGCTTGAGCGTTCTCGTAGATAAGAACACCCGTTTGATCGTGCAGGGTCTGACCGGTAAAGAAGGCACTTTTCACGCGCTGCAAATGCGCGATTACGGCACGAATATCGTGGGCGGCGTCACGCCCGGCAAAGGCGGCACGACGCACGAGGGCTTCCCCGTCTTCAATTCCGTCGCCGATGCCGTCAGAGAAACCGGCGCGAACGCTTCGGTGATTTACGTGCCGCCGCCGTTCGCCGCCGACGCGATTATGGAAGCCGCCGACAGCGAATTGCCGCTCATCGTATGTATCACCGAAGGCATTCCTTCGCTGGATATGGTCAAGGCGTTTGCTTATGTCAGCGCACGCACCTCGCGCCTGATTGGCCCCAATTGCCCCGGCGTGATTTCGCCCGGCAAA
>JANNUY010000203.1:0-4343 GCA_031414155.1 Acidobacteriota bacterium | reverse complement strand
CCGCCGCGCCTGCCGTGACGACCTTCGTGCCAACCGCCGGGCCGCGCGCCAGCACGGCTTGTCCGTCCGCGATGTAGCGCACCTCGACCGGACGCCGCACGAACGTTTGCGCGCCGCTGCTTTCATAAACCCACGCGCCGCCGTGAATGTCGTGCAGGATCGCCGACCACGGCACGACGAGGCTTTCTTCCGCACCGTGTTGATTGAGCGTAACGGCTACGCGCTGGCCGGGGCGTAACGAGCCGTCAGTGTTTGATAAGACGAAATATAAATCCGCCGTCGAAGCCAGCGCGTTCGCTGACGGAGGCGCAGCGATGGGACGCGCCAGCCGCGTCGCTGTGCCCGGCGCATCGGCCAAGCCGTGAACGCGCGCGGCAGCTTTGCGCGCCAGTTGGTTCAATTCACCAACGTAAACCGGTACGCGAATCCATACGCTGCCGAGGTTCGTGATTTCGATGAGCGCGGCTCCGCCGGTCAGGGCTTGCCCCGCCGTCGTGTGAACCTTTTGAATCAGACCGCCGATGGGTGCCTTGACGGTAACGCTCACGTCGGCGTTGAGCGGATCGCGATTGAAAATAGCGAGCCGTGATTGCGCGGCCTTGAGATCGTTCTCGGCGAGCGCGACTTCTTCGCGCGTTTGTTCGACGTTCTTGACGCTGCCCGCTTGCCCTTCGAGCAATTGTTGCGCGCGGTCGTAACGCAACTTGGCCGCGTTGAGCTTTTCGGTAGCGGAAGCTACGTCGCGTTCGAGTTGCGGATGCAAGTCGCGTTCGGGCGTGAGGTAAGGCGTCACGCGAAACAGCGGCTGGCCTTGTCGCACGAAGCTGCCGACAGCAAGTGATGCGTTGTCAGCGGCGCTTAACGTACCCGCAAACGGCGCGGCGACAATCATCGTGCGATCAGGCGGCAGGACGATTTCGCCGCTGTATTCGCGCGTGCGTCCGACCATGCGTTGTTCGACGGCGACGGTCTCAATGCCCAGCCGCTGTTCGGCCTGCGGCGTCAGCTTGATCGTAGCCAAGTCAGCCTCTTTCACAGGATGTTCGACTTTGGCGGCAGTTATTGTTGCGGGTTTCTTCTCTGCCGCTTTGGGCGTAGCGCAGGCCGACAGCGCGACGACGAACAACAACCAGACCAACTTATTTTTGCACATTGAGTTTTCCTCCCACGCTGCGTTCGAGCGCGACGGCGGCGCGTTGCACATCGGCGCGCGCGTCAACTTCGCGCAAGCGCGCTTCGGTCAGGCGGCGCGCGTTTTCCAATACGAAAAGATAAGCGACTTCGCCCGTGTCGTAAGCGCGCGTTGCTTGGCGAATGTCTTCCGCGATAGGCGGCAACACGCGGGTGCGCCATTGCGTGAGCGCCGATTGCGCTTGCGCGACGCGGGCGTGAGCTTCCTGCACTTCCATCACGATGCGTTGGCGCGTGGCGGCATATTGACGCGCGGCACGTTCGATCTCGGCTTCGGCGCGCGTGATGCCGCCTTTGTTGCGATGAAAGAGCGGTATTTCAAATTGCAGGCCCGGCCCCATTTCAAAACCTTTCAAGCCTGCTCCGTTAGCATCGAGCGTCGTCATCAGCGAAAAGATTTTTGAACGCTCCCACTTGGCGCGCGCTCCGGCGGATTCGAGCGCGAGTTCGGCGGCGCGCAATTCGGGCCGCGCGGCCAAAGCCTGTTTGGTGAGTTCGGGCAAAGCCGTCGTCGAGACGGTTTCAGTCGTCGGCGTCAACGCGAAGCCGCTGTCTTCTTCCATCCCCAGCAGCGTGCGCAAGCGGACACGCGCGACATTGGCGGCTTGTGTCAAACGCGCGGCCTGCTCTTCGGCGAGGCGTTCGTCCATTCGCGCGGCGCTGGTTTCGAGTTCGCTGATGTCGCCCACGCGCAAGCGTACGTTGGTGATTTTTAGCAACTGTGTGCGCTCTTTGACTTGTTCGGCGGCGAGCGCGGCGCGGGTTTCGGCGAGCGCGGCTTCGGCAAAAGCGAGGCGCACGTCGCGCACGAGGTCAAGTCCGTTGGGGACGAGGCTTGCGCTCACGCGGTCGTATTCACGCTCGGCGGCGGCCACACGTTTGGGCCGTTGCCAGATCGCTTCGATAGGCGCGAGCAGCGTGAATTCCAACTGCTTCGGCCCCAGCGGAAACAAAAACGAAAACGTAGGGTTGTGCAACAAACCGGCTTCGACCAACGCGGCGCGCGCGATGCCGAGTTCGGCGAGCGTGGCTTGAAAGGGCGCGTGGTTCCAGAGTGCAACGGCGACGGCTTCGTCGGCGGTGAGGCCGTCTTCAAGTTTGACAGTGTCGGGTAAAGTGAAACCAGACTTAACTTTGCCGCGCGCCGCCAATTGCTCAAGTTCGGCGGACGCAGCAGTTTTAGATTGGGCCTGTGCGTTGACCCAAAGGCACAACGCGCAAGCCCAACTGACGATGACAATTCGTTTGATGTTCATACACAGCCAAGACGCGGCGTTAGCTTGTCGCGTCACAGTTTAAAGCGATGGCACGAATGGCGCTGGATAAGCAATCGCAAATCGTCGCAGTGGTTCTTTATCCAACCGGCTCGCCGTGGCGGCCCGCGCGCGCGGAGCCATTTCACCTGAGTCAATCACCTTGCCGGCAGTGTCGAGGGTTTGAAAGCTGAACTTGTCGGGCGTGGCTTCGACAGACATGAAGCTGCTGGTTTCGTCGCTGCCGAAAGCCATAAACGAAGAATTGCGATTGAGGTCGCCTTTGCGTAACTTGCCGCCCGCGCCTGCGACGAAATACTGCACGCCCTGTTGCAACTTGGTGCGTTCGTAAAGGTGATCGTGCCCTGAGAAAACCGCCGTCACGCCGTGTTTGACCAACAGCGGTTCCAGCTTGCCGCGCAAGCTCTCATCCGAACCGTGCTTGTCGCCCGACGAATAAATCGGATGATGGAAATAAACCACCTTCCAGCGCGCTCGCGAAGCCGACAGCGCACCCGTGACCCAGTGCTGTTGCGCGCCATCGAAAGCATTCGAGTCGAGCGCGAAAAATTCGACCAATGGCACGTCGCCCAACGCGCCCTGTGTAAACGAATAATAGCTGCGCCCGTTCATGCCGAAGTGCGGATATTTGAGTTGCTGTTCGCGGCCTTTCTTTACGTCGTGATTGCCCAGCACCGCGCGGAACTTCACGCCGTTGTGCAACAGGTCGGCGTAAGGTTTCTCGAACTTGCCCGCGACGTTCGCCAAATCGCCGTCGGGATATATGTTGTCGCCCAGCAACAATGCCGTATCAAAAGCCTTGCTGGCTTGTTGCCGTGCCATCACGCGCGCGAGTTCGAATTGCTGGTCATCGCCTGTGCCCGCATCGCCAAACGCGATAAAGCGCACGACCGGTTGTGCGGATAGTGAAGATGCCAACGGTGTGCGCAACAACGGCGCGGCGAAAGTGCGGCTGGCGACTGCCGCCGAAGCCAATGCGAGAAAAGACCGACGTTTCATGTGTTTACAACCTCCGAAGGATATTTTGTTTGGGCCCGACTTTGATTCGACAGGGGGTCTTGAATGTTCGCACTTTACGCGAGCGAACCTAAACGCAGGATAAACGCGAAAACTTTATCCAGCAGATTGAACAGGCAGATTGACGACAAATGTGCTGCCATCTTGATCGGATTGCGCCAACCGCAACGCACCGCCGTGGGCTTCGGCAATCCAGCTTGCGATAGAAAGACCCAACCCTGCGCCGCTGCCCTGCTCCTGTTCGTTGGTGCGCGAACGAGCTTTGTCTACGCGATAAAACCTTTCGAAGATGTGCGGCTGCGCTTCTGCCGGAATGCCGCAGCCGTTGTCGGCGACGGTCAGCATATGCCCGCGCCCGTTGCGTTCGAGTTTGAGTTTGATCGTGCCTCCCAAAGGCGTGAACTTGATCGCATTGTCGAGCAGGTTCAGCAACAACTGGCGCAACAAATCTTCATCGCCGCGAAAGGGCGTTTCATTCGTCGGCGCAACTTGCATCGAGATGTTTTTGCGTTCGGCCAGCACCCTGGCGGCGCGCGCGGTTTCGGCGACGAGTTCGTCGAGATAGAAATCTTGCGCCGCCAGCGGGCGCTTGCCCGCGTCGGCGCGCGCGAGCGTGAACATTTCTTCGACAATGCGCGTCAGGCGGCGCGACTGTTCGTGCGTGAGCATGAGGGCTTCACGGTATTCGACTTCGGTGCGTTGCGGCTGTTCGAGCGTCACGGCGGCGGCAGTACGCAAGACCGAAAGCGGCGTGCGCAATTCGTGTGAAGCGTCCGCCATGAACTGTCGCTGCTGCGCAAACGCCGCATCGAGCCGCGCGAGCAATTCGTTAAACGTCGCGGCAAGTTGCCCCAATTCGTC
>JANNUY010000202.1:0-5804 GCA_031414155.1 Acidobacteriota bacterium | reverse complement strand
CGTGTAGGTAAAAAAATCATTGAGCTTCCCAAGGGTGTCACGGTCAATCTGGCCGAAGGCGTGGTTGAAGTGAAAGGCCCGAAAGGCCAACTGAAAACGGCAGTGCCGACGGGCGTGAGCTTCAAGCTCGAAGACGGCAAGCTGGTCGCCGAGCGTTCCAGCGAACAGTTCACGGCGATACATGGCACGGCGCGTGCTTTGGTAGCCAATGCGGTCAAAGGCGTGTCCGAAGGCTTCACGCAAGACATGGATATTGTCGGCGTCGGTTACAAAGCTGAACTGAAAGGCAAGAGCATTGTTTTCGCTTTGGGTTATTCGCACGGCATTGAATTCGTTTTGCCGGAAGGCATCACGGCAAAAGTCGAGAAAGTTCAGAAGCAGATCACGCAATATCAAACGACGATTACGCTAACCGCGATTGACAAGCACTTGCTGGGCCAAGTCGCGGCCAACATGCACAAGCTCCGCAAGCCGGATGCTTATAAAGGTAAAGGCGTACGTTACGCTAATCGTCAGATTAAGTTGAAGCCTGGTAAGACAGGCAAATAAGTTTTGAAGGTAAACAGTTTTACGAAGGGATAGCGATTTTATTCATCGCCTTATTCATCGTAAGACGCAAGGTAAAACACTTCAGATATGGCAAAGACATCAAGACAGGAAAAACGAAGTGCGGTTCATACGCGCATTCGCAAGCGAGTGAAAGGCACGGCGGTGCGTCCGCGTTTGGCGGTCTTCCGCAGCCTCAATCACATTTATGCCCAGATTATTGATGACGAAAAAGGCGTGACGTTGTGTGCGGCTTCTTCGGCGGGAAAAGGCGCAGGCGTGGACAAAGGCGGCAACATTGATGGTGCCAAATCCGTCGGCAAGCTGATTGCCGAACGTGCTAAGGAAAAGGGCATCGAAAAAGTCGTATTTGACCGTGGCGGCTATCTTTATCACGGTCGAGTTAAGTCATTGGCAGAAGCGGCGCGCGAAGCCGGATTGCAGTTCTAAACCAAAAGAGTTCTTACTATGGCGTTGCAGCAGGAAAGAATTAATGCAGACGGAGTTGAGTTTAAAGACCAACTCATTTCGGTCAACCGTGTTACTAAAGTGGTTAAGGGCGGCAAGAACATGTCGTTCGCAGCGCTGGTGGTAATAGGTGACGAAAAGGGCCTGGTCGGTTTCGGCACGGGCAAAGCAAAAGAAGTTCCGCAAGCGATTCGCAAAGCGGTCGAGGCGGCGAAGCGCAATTTGATTCGCGTACCGTTGGCGGGCACGACGTTGCCGCATCCGATGATTGGCATTTATGGCGCAGGCAAAGTGATGCTCAAACCGGCGAAAGAAGGTACGGGCGTTATCGCGGGTGGCCCCGTGCGCGCCGTGATGAATGCGGCGGGGGTGAGCAACATCCTGACCAAGTGCATCGGTTCCAACAACCATCACAATGTGATTCGTGCGACTTTCGACGCGCTGTCGAAAATGCGCAGTCCCGACCAAGTGGCGCGCTTACGTGGTCGTACAGTGGAGGAGTTATAAGCCAATGGCGGACGAAAAAAAGATCAAGATTCAATGGTACCGTAGTGCGATTTGCACGCCGGGTAAGCACAAAGTGATCGTGCGCAGCTTGGGGTTTACCAAGCTCAATCAAGTGGTCACGCGCCCGGACGATGCCGCGATTCGTGGCATGGTGGCGAAGGTGCCGCATCTCTTGCGCATTGTCGAATAAAGGTTTGATAGGAATTACGCAAGTGGCGAGTTCTAAATGACTCGTCACTTCTTGCCGTTTTTGAGGAAGCAAAAATCATGGCGTTGAGTTTGAACAATTTGAAACCAGCCGATGGCGCGACACATAGTAAAAAGCGCGTTGGGCGCGGTCCAGGTTCGGGATTAGGCAAAACCTCCGGTCGCGGTCACAAAGGGCAAAAGTCGCGTTCAGGTTATTCGGCCAAGCGCGGTTTTGAAGGCGGTCAAATGCCGCTGCATCGTCGCTTGCCGAAACGCGGTTTCACGAACATCTTCAAGCGTGAATGGGCGGAAGTGAATCTTGCCGACCTCGAAATCCAGTTTGAAGCAGGTGCCACTGTTACGCCGGAAGCTCTGGTCGAAAAAGGATTGGTGCGTAAATCTTTGCTCAAATCCGTGGTGATTTTGGGTCAAGGTGAGATCAACAAAGCCTTAACGGTAAACGTCCATCGCTTCAGCGCGACGGCGAAGCAAAAGATCGAAGCTGCAGGCGGAAACGCCGCTGTCATCGAAACCGCTACGGCGCAAAGCTAGACCGTTAGTCGTTACTTGCGTCCACAGGAGTTGGTTTTATGGTCGAGTCATTTATTGCCGCTGTTCGCAATTTGTTTCATGTGCCGGAACTGCGCAAGCGCGTCCTTTTTACTCTGGGGATGCTGTTGGTTTACCGTGCGGGGATTCATATTCCCGTGCCTGGCATTGATCCGGTTGCGCTTGCAAATATGTGGCAGCAAGTAGGCGGCAATCTGCTGGGCGTACTTGATTTGTTTTCGGGTGGCAACCTGCGCCGTATTTCGGTCTTTGCGTTGGGTATCATGCCTTACATTACGTCATCCATCATTTTGCAGTTGATGACATCGGTTTACCCTGCGCTCAAAAAGATTCAAGAAGAAGGCGAGATGGGGCGGCAAACCATCAATCGTTACACCCGCTACTTGACTGTAGTGCTTTGCTTGGTTCAGGGAATCAGCATCGCGGGCTGGCTTACGCGCCAACCTGGACTGGTGATTGGTGGAAATAACACGACGTTTATGTTCACTGCCGTACTCACGATGATGACGGGTACTGTTTTCATTATGTGGCTAGGTGAACAAATTACCGAGCGCGGAATTGGAAATGGCATCAGTTTATTGATTTTCGCCGGCATCGTGGTCGGTTTGCCGAATGCGGTGAGTCAGCTTTATTCGAAAGTGACTGACCCACAATCGGCGTTGTTCGTGATTGTTTTGCTGACGGTGATGATTCTCGTCACCGCCGCTGTGGTTTTCTTCGAACGCGGTACGCGCAAGTTGTTGACAAACCATACACGTCGGCAAGTCGGACGCCAGGCGATGCAAGCTCAGTCTTCGCATATGCCCTTAAAGGTAAATATCGCGGGTGTTATTCCTGTGATTTTCGCTTCATCTATTTTGGCGATTCCGCAAACGCTTTCCTTTCTGGGCAATTGGAGTTGGCTGCAACGCATGAACAACTGGTTGAGCGGCGGGCATCCGATTTACATGCTGTTGTTTATCACGGGCATCGTTCTTTTTGCATTCTTTTACGTTTCGATTGTGTTCAACGCAGACGAAGTCGCAGAGAATATGCGCAAGCAAGGTTCGTTCTTTCCTGGCATTCGACCAGGCAAGAGAACAGCCGATTATTTGAACGATATTCTGGTGCGGCTGACGACGGTTGGCGCGCTTTACCTCGTGTTGGTTTGTTTGATTCCGCAATTGATGATCAGTGGGTTTAAGGTGCAAGCCATCCCATTCATTGGTGAATGGCTTTACGGCGTGATTTCAAACGTTCCAGGCTTATCGTGGATTACCACAGGCTTAGGTGTCTCGTTTTATTTCGGCGGCACGAGCTTGTTGATCGTAGTTGGCGTCGCAATGGATTTAATTAGCCAACTGGAATCCCAATTAGTGATGCGTAATTACGATGGATTTTTGGGCGCGCGCGGTGGGCGCTTGCGTGGGCGCAGGGGATAATTCGCCTTCGCATTACTCGACGCACAGGTTTGAAGGTAGCTGAACCTTATGGGGAATGTGATTGTAATAATGGGGGCGCCGGGAGCGGGAAAAGGTACGCAATCGCGCTTGCTCTCTGAGAAGTTCAGCTATCCGCAAATTGCGACTGGCGATATTTTGCGCGAGATGGCGCAGGCAGAATCGCCGCTGGGCAAAGAGATTAAAGCCACTTTGGCGGCAGGCAATCTGGTAAGCGATCAGGTGCTTGCCGATGTGATCCTTGAAAGAACTTCGCGGGCCGATTGCACTAGGGGTTACATCTTGGATGGATTTCCTCGTACCTTGCGACAAGCTGAACTGCTTGAGGATTTAGCCAAGCGACAGGATCACAAAATTCTGTTAGTGCGTGTAGCTGTTCATCAGGAAGTGTTGATGAAGCGAATCACTGGTCGCCGTCTCTGTCAAGTATGCGGGGAGATTTATAACGTTCACTTTAAGCCTCCTAAGAGGGAAGGCGTTTGTGATGTGGAAGGGGCGGCCTTAACTGAGCGGATTGATGACAACGCCGATACGGTAGGGAAGCGATTGGAAGCGTACGTTGAATCCACAATGCCGTTGTTTGACTACTACAGTTCCAGCGGACGAATGATAGTAATAAATGGTGAGCAACCAGTCGAAACGATATTCACCCAGTTGAGCGACTTGCTCGGCAAAAGCAAAGGTAAAGAGTAGAAACAAGTTCCTCGCGTTGCTATGGTCACTCGAAAGAATCGCTCCGACCTCGATAAAATGCGTGAAGCAGGTTTGATTGTAGCGCGCACGTTGCGTGCCTTGCGACAGATGGTCGAGCCGGGCATTACAACGAAAGAGCTTGACGCCTTTGCGGAGAAAAATATCCGTGATGCAGGTGCTTACCCGACTTTTCTGGGTTATCGCGGGTTTGCGGGGTCAATCTGTGCATCAGTGAATGAGGAAGTCGTTCACGGCATTCCTTCCAAGCGCAAGTTGCTGGAAGGCGACATCATTAAGATTGATTGCGGTGCCACGTTGAATGGTTTCGTGGGAGACGCCGCGATTACCGTCCCGGTTGGGAAGATTTCACCGCAGGTGGGTGAACTCTTGCAAGTTACGCGCGAATCTTTGTTACGCGCAGTAGAAATGATGGTGCCAGGGAATCGGCTTTTTGATGTTTCCCACGCAGTGCAAAAGTTGGTTGAAAATCAGGGCTTCACGATTGTCCGGGAGTTTTGTGGGCACGGCATTGGCGAGTTGATGCACGAAGCTCCACAGGTTCCCAATTATGGTCGTCCCAGCACCGGGCCGCGTTTGAAACCAGGATGGGTGTTGGCGGTTGAACCAATGGTGAATTTAGGCAGTCGTGAAGTGGAAATGGGTGCCGATGGATGGACGGTTAAAACCAAAGATGGTATGCCGTCTTCACATTTTGAACACACGATTGCAGTGACCGAAGACGGCCCCCAAGTGATGACAGCGTTCGATGATGGAAGCATTATATTGTGACGGGAAATTAGATAAGACCCGCGAGGTGCTTGCAAATCGAAAGTCCGCAGTTATAATGCGCGTTTCGCAAATGCGGGTAAGCCTGTAAATCAGGTGAAAAAGCGATCCAAAGTAAAATATGTCCAAAGAAGATGCCATAGAAGTACAAGCTACAGTGCTTGAAACCCTTCCCAACGCTATGTTCAAAGTGGAGTTGGATGGCATGGAAAATAAGCCACAAGTCCTGGCACATATCTCGGGGCGGATGCGTAAGAACTTTATCAAGATATTGCCAGGCGATAAGGTGCTAGTCGAGTTGTCGCCTTACGATTTGACCCGCGGACGAATCGTATATCGTTTCAAATAGGTTTTAACTTCGGAATTATTAAGAGATTGTTGATAGCGAGAGAGCGATTATGAAAGTCAGAGCGTCAGTAAAAAAGATTTGCGTTAAGTGCAAAGTTATTCATCGGCACGGGGTCGTTCGTGTCATTTGCGAGAACCCGAAGCATAAACAACGGCAAGGGTAAGTTAGGGAGGAATTTTTTAAGTATGGCACGTATTGCAGGCGTTGATTTGCCACCTCAAAAACGTTCACAGATTGGGTTGACCTATATTTATGGT
>JANNUY010000201.1:0-2014 GCA_031414155.1 Acidobacteriota bacterium | reverse complement strand
CATCAGCAACACGGCGTCCACTTTGGTGAGCAGCTTGTCTATCGAATCTACGATCTCGACGCCGTATTTCGTGCTGATCTCTTCGGCAAACTTATCCACGCGCGTGCGGCTCGATTCGACATCGGGGCTGCCGCCTTTATAAGCCGCCACAACCCGCGCGCCGGGCAAATAGCCGGGATCGGTTTTGTCGTTGAGCAACTTGGTGAAAGCGGGCACATGCGAAGTGTCAGTGCCGATGATACCGACTTTGATTTCAGTCTGAGCGTTGGCGGCAACTGCACAGGCAAACGCGATGAGAAGGGCAAAAGTGATTCGTTTCATAGTGGTGCTATTTCGTTAAAAGTGACGCCGAAGCATCATCAAGATAAACCGTCGTATTCGCATGCGTCTGCAAAATCGAAGCCGGAGCCAGCGGCGAAACTTCACCTTCCAAACAATTCTTCACGGCTTGCGCTTTGCGCGCGTCAGGCACGATGCAAATGATTTCGTTCGCTTTGAGAATCTGTTTGATAGTCATTGAGATGGCTTGTTGCGGCACATCGTCGAGTCCGGCAAACCAGCCTTCGCCGACTTGTTGCATGCGGCAGGCTTCGTCGAGATTGACGACGATATAGGCGGCTTCGTTGTCAAAATCAGCGGGCGGATCGTTAAACGCCAGATGTCCGTTTTCGCCAATGCCGACGAAGGCTACGTCAATCGGCGCGGCTTGAATCAACGCGCCGATTTTGTCGCAAACCTGATGCGCATCGGCTTCGCCGTCGAGCAAGTGATAGTTCGTCAGTCCGGCGGGCGTGATGAAACGCTCAATCAGATACTTGCGAAAGCTCGCCGGATGCGCGAGCGGCAGCCCAACGTATTCATCCAGGTGAAACATCTCGACTTTTGCCCAATCAATGCCCAGCCCCTTTGGGGATGAAGCAATCAATGCCTGCAAAAATTCAAATTGCGACATGCCGGTTGCCGCGACAATGCGCGCGCGTCCGCGTTCAGCAATCGCACGTTGCAGAGCAGTCGCAGCTTGTTCAGCCGCAGCTTGCCCCAATTGGATTTTGTCTGGGAAGACTCGTAAGATCACAGCACGTTCCGCCTTGTTGATATGCTTTAGAATTGGTTTGACCGACAACGTGGCGTAGCCTCTCACACAGTTCCGTCATCACGCAAGAAATACGATTGGCTGAAAGTCAGCTTCGCTGGGCAAGCTGAGAGGCTGGATGTCTGCGTGTGATTGAGCAGCCTTAAACAACGACCAAATGACACAACATTTTATTTCTCTCGTGGGATTTTTTGCGTTCGCCGGCATCGCGTGGCTTTGTTCGGCGCATCGCCACCGCGTGAACTGGAAAACTATCGGCGGCGGCATGGCGTTGCAACTTGTCATTGGCCTGCTCGTCTTTCGTGCGCCCGGTTCGCGGCAGTTCTTTTTGAAACTCAACGACGGCGTGATGGCCTTGCTCGAAGTCTCGCGCAGCGGCATGAACTTTTTGCTTGGCCCATTAGCAGCCAGCCCTGGCGAACAGGGTTCGATTGGATTCATTCTCGCGTTTCAAGCCTTGCCGATTGCGATTTTCTTTTCGGCGTTGGCGGCGGCGCTTTATCACCTCGGCATTTTGCAATTCGTCGTCAGACTTTTCGCCAAACTCTTTCACCGTACGCTCGGCATCAGCGGCGCAGAATCGTTGAGCGGCGCGGCGAACATCTTCGTTGGCGTCGAATCCGCGTTGGTCGTGCGGCCTTATCTCGCCAAGATGACGCAATCTGAACTACTCATGCTCATTAGCGCAGGGATGGCGACGGCGGCTTCGACGACGCTGGGCTTATACGTTTTGTTGTTGGGTAAAACCTTTCCACAAATTGCCGGACATTTGTTGTCGGCTTCGATCATTGCGATTCCCGCGTCGGTGGTGATGTCGAAACTTTTGTTGCCTGAAACCGAAACACCTGAAACTGCGACGAGCATTCCCAAAGAACACGAAGAAGCTCGCGCTAATAACCTGATGAGCGCCATCATCGAAGG
>JANNUY010000200.1:0-10526 GCA_031414155.1 Acidobacteriota bacterium | reverse complement strand
GATGGCACGTTGCGTTGGGCTCCGTTAGGCAAAGCGCAGGAAATCGAATCCGCTGTGCAGGCGTGGCTGGCGGAGTTGGGCAAGCAAGGGGCTTCTGCCGCCACGCTCAGGCGGTTGGCTCAGCGCGTGGACGCGCTGGTCATGCAACCCGTCCGCGCGCAGTTAGGCGCGACGCGGCGCGTATTGCTGGCCCCTGACGGCGCGCTCAATCTGGTTCCGTTTGCGGCGCTCGTGAACGAACACGGGCGCGAGTTGGTGCGCGATTATCTGTTTAGTTACGTGACCAGCGGGCGTGACTTATTGCGCTTGCAGGTCAAACATCAAAGCGCCGATGACGTACTGATTTTTGCCGCGCCTGATTACAACGACGGCAGCGACGTGACGAATCAGGCGACAAATTCGGCAAAGAAAGACGAACGACGCGGGCGCGTGAGCCAGTCGCGCAGCGCCGCCGCATTGGGCAAATGGGAACCGCTGCGATTCGCCGAAGCCGAAGCACGCGCCATTCAGCAACAATTGCCGCAAGCCCAATTGTATCTGGGCAAGCAGGCGTCAGAGGCTGCGCTCAAACAAGTGCATCGTCCGCGCATTTTGCACGTCGTCACGCACGGCGCTTTTCTCGAAGATCAACAATGGGAAGCCCAACAAGGCCGAACGGCGTTTCAAACAAATAAAGAGGCGATGACGCCGCGCGTCTGGGAAAATCCGTTGTTGCGTTCGTGGCTGGCGCTGGCCGGAGCCAATCAGCGCAAGAGCGGTGACGAAGACGGCATCCTGACGGCTTATGAAGCGGCGGCGCTGGATTTGTGGGGTACGAAACTTGTCGTGCTGTCGGCCTGCGAAACGGGCTTGGGCAAGTTGCACAACGGCGAAGGCGTTTATGGCATGCGGCGCGCGCTGGCACTGGCCGGAGTCGAAACGCAATTGACCAGTCTGTGGAAGGTCAGCGACCGCGTAACGCGCAGGCTGATGCAAAGCTATTACGCCAAACTCGCGGCAGGCGTTGGACGCGCCGAAGCCTTGCGGCAAGTACAGTTGGAATTGCTCAAGAGCAAGGCGAACGCTTCGCCTTATTATTGGGCGGCCTTTATTGCGATTGGCGAATGGGCGAATCTGGAAGGCGTGAGGAAATAGGGTCGTAGATCAAATGGTCTGAATTGGCTAAGGAGTAGATTTGGGCGCGATAAGTTGAAAGAGGTAACTCACCTTGTCAGGTTTATTTTCTTCGTCGTCAATCGCATTGAGTACGAGTTCATAGCTTCCAGGTCTAAGCGTCGAGAGGGTCGCTTCAAACACGGCTGAACAATTGCCATTACAACGAAAGGGCAACCGCGCTGACTTAACAAGAATTTTTCCGTCGGCGCTGCGCAACGTGGCGCGCAAGCTGTTGGCACGCGGCGCGAAATCAAGATTGATTCTGAGTTTAAGCCGATGCGCGTTGACGGACAGTGAAGCGCTCGGCACATTTCCTGCGGCGTTGCTACGTGTGGGCGCGGTCAATTGCAGAGCCACATAACTTTCATCCAAGCCCGTGCCTTTTTGAAGCGACGGAGTAATTTGTGGTACAGGCGATGGCGTCGTTTTTTGCAACGCCGCGAGTTGTTGTTGCAAGTCGCGCTCACGGTCTTGCGCTTGGGTTTGGTCGGCGCGCAAAGCCATCGTTTCTGCCCGTAATCGTTGTTGCCCACGCCACAGCCACGAAAGTCCGCCCAGTAAGCTCACCAATAAAACTGCTGCTGCCGCGAGACTCCAACGCGGAACCATCACTGGCCGCGTGAGGAAAAATCGTTGTGGTTTGGGTGCAGCCGATTCAGACAGCACCTGCCTTAACGATTCGGCAAACGCGATTTCTTCGTGGTGGGCGGGTGTCGTCAGCAAATGCGTTTCATAGCGCTCTTTCTCAGCCTCGCTGAGTTGACGGCGCACATAACGGTCAGCCAGTTCTTCGCGCATCAGCGTAACTTGGGCAAAAAGTTCATCGTCGCGAAAGTAACGCGCTTCAAACGCACTTTGCTCCGCGCTGGTCATTTCACCCAGCAAGTAACGAATGATTTCCTGGTCAGCCGACGCAAAAGGCGTCGCGTGAATGCCGTTCATAATTCCTTGCGCTGCGGCCTTAGCGGCAGCGTTCGACACAAGCCTTGAGCATAGCGCGCAAACGATGAGCGCGAGTGCGCAAAGCGATGGGTGTCATTCCATGTTCCGCCGCGAGGCGTTGGCGTTGGCGCACTTGTTGCGCCCAGTCATCATGATAATACGATTCTAAAAAGCGCCGGTCTTTCGACGACAAGCGCTGCAAACAATGCCGCAAACAGTCGGCGCGTTGTTCCTGAGAATCGTTTTCCATCGCTACTATGAAAGCCTCGTGAGCTTGCTGCTTTTCAGATTGTAGCGACAAGTCATCCAGCGACACTTGTCTTAGGTCAAGGCCGCGCTGGCGCTGAAGCAGGTTCCTCGCTACGCCTAGGCAATAATCTATGGGGTCGGCGGCGCGGATGTGCAGTCCCTCGAACAACTGCGCAACGACAATGTCAACCGTGTGATCGGCCAATTCCTGCGCATTCTTGCATTGTTGCTGTTGCAGCCAGAAGACCAGTTTTCGCTGCAATTGCACATACTTTTGCGCCGCCCGTTCTCGTTGCGGGTCGAGGTAACACAAGAAATTCTCGAAAGCCGATTCTGACGGCGTAAGATCTTTGCGCATGGCCTGAAAATCGAATCCAGCAGCGGTTGATTTTTTGAAGGGCGGTGAAAATGCCCGCTCGAAAAACTCGAAAAAGAGGAGAAAGTGCCAACCGTTGATTAAATCGGTTTGCCATAGCGCGTAAGGCAGGTAGTTCCGGCCTCCATGCATTCAATTTTTAAGCCAACGCATGCTTTGGGCTACGAGCAGCAGCAACGCAACCGCCGCCAGAAATACCAGCGTACCCGAAAAATTATGCAGGAAGCCTTCAGCCATGCTTTCTCCATAACGATGCGCCAATAACCCCGTACCGGTCACACGCGCGGCATTCGTCACTACGGCGATAGGCGTGACCGCCAAGACTAAAACGGCTCGCCGCCACCAGCTACGCTCAAAAAAATATCCGTAAACTACCGCCAACGTCAGCAACGTCATCAGCGAACGAATGCCGCTACAGGCTTCGACGACTTGCAGTTTCAGGTTGACGAGTTCGATGACGTTACCTTCGCGCAAGGCGGGAATGCCGAAAGCACGAATTGCCTGCGTCGCCCAATCGGAAGCCAGTAACTGCAAGCGAAACGCCAGCGGATTGAAAAGCAAAGAGGGTATCGGGATCGCCAATAACAACAGTCCCACCGGAAAGGCGCAGGCGCGCAACCATTGCCTGCCGCCGCAATAAAGCACAATGCCGACCAACGACAAACACAGCGACAAGCGCGCGGCATAAAGTTCGCCGCTCAAGATGCCTGCCCACAACAGCAAAACAGCGAATAGCAACAACGCACCGCCCCATGACCACCGCGGCGCAAGCGGCAATGACGCCAACGTTTCGCGCTTCGCCCACAGCGCATAACCGCTGACGAACGGAATCAAAAAGCCGTGCGAATAGTTTTCATCTACGCGCCAGTCATCCACGAGGCGGCGGATTACGTCGTGATAAAGCCAGAGCCAAGCAAGCACGAGGGCGATCATTACCCCGTAAGTGGACGAGTATTTTTTATTGTGGAAAAGAAGCTGCACGTCACGCAAAGTAACAGAACTTGGCAGAATTGGCAGCCGTTACCTGGTCAGTCAAACTGTAAAGGATTCGTAATGTTTAGGAACAAGCTCCACTTCAACGAGCAAGGTGCAGATAAAAATGCTCCCAAAATTCCGCAGCATCCCGCCTTTGGTTCCCCTTCGCCCGCGCGAAAAAACGACGAAGGCACCTTGTCACCAATTCAAGTTAAACGAAAGACGGCACTGATTTTATCAGAGCAAAGACGACCCTTTCATCCCCGGTCGAATGCCAACAAGGTAAATTTTGCCTATTTCCTAAGCTGGATGGTGTGTGGTACTCATGGCTCGTGTTCGATTCCCCTAAGCCCATAAAGAGCCCAGTACCCAATGAATTAAGAGTAGGCAGATTCTATTTAAGTTTTTGACAAGCTGATGTCCTGACTAACGCCGTAGTTTTCACTTCGACGTATCTAAAAAGGATTTCCCAAGCGTAATACACCTGCCATCATCCCTGTTGACCGTGCCCCATTGCGGTTTAGGTGTTCGCGTTCTCACGTCCTTTATTCAGCTTGCCATGCTTTATCTCGGCTGCTTGCTTACCCATTTGCCCTGCCTGTAACGCCCCGGATTGATCCTTGTTTCTATTCGTAGGATTGGTGCCGCATGAAATTTTCCGTGATCGGGGTAAGTGTGCGTGCGACTGAACACCGTCGCCGTCTTTATCCTTATAAACTTCAGCAACATACTTCGCTTCTTTTCTCGCACGTGCGTCGGTTAGCATGGGTCGTGTCCCCACTAAGCCGCTCCACGTTCGTAAGAACTTCTTTTCTCTTCTGTACCTTGAGCTTGCTGGCAGGGTTGCCCGGCAGTGTGCCGCTGCCTGTCTCGCAGGCGCAAACCCAGGCCACGCCTCCGCCGCTGCGCATTCCGCTGATCGTCAGCGCCGAACGCGCGACGCTGCCCGTCGTCGTCGGCGTACCCATTGCCGAATCTTCCAACGTCACTGACCCAACCGTATTGGGCGTCATCAATGCGAACGATGATGCCGTGCCGTCCCAAATGCGCGTGCTGGCGCGTTGGCGCGGGCCAGCGACTGATGCGAGTAAGCTGGTTAAGTGGGTACTCGTTGATTTTAAGCCATCACTGGCGGGGACCTATTACCTGACGCGCACCGCGCAGACCGTTCCCGCAAACATGACGCTCATCCGTTCGGAAAGCGCCACGAGCATCGGGCTGAAAAATTCACAACTCGAACTCGAACTGCCCAAGGCCGGTTCGGCACTGGTGCGCAGCTTCAAGCTCGGCCCGTCTGAAATGTTGCGCGCGCCGATCACGCTCGCGGCTGAAGCACCTTGCGCCGCGCTCGTCACGCGCATTGACAGCGTAACCACACGCTTGATCGTGACTGACGCCAGCGTCTTTCGAAAAGACGACAGCTTGAAGTTTGTTTTCAACGACACGCTCAAGTGGGCGGCAGATGCCGGATCAAAACGCGTCGTGACGGTTTCGCCCGAATACATCGCGGGACATCGTTACGTGATTGACGACGGCGTCACGACCAAACGCGAAGAGTTCGTCATCGAATCAGTCACCGCGCCACAAGACAATCGCATCGTCACTGCGCTGACTAAACGCCACGAAGCGGGCGCGAAAATCCGCGACCTGACCATCGAGAACGAAACCGTCATCGTGCGCAGCGTGAGCGATCAAACCGTGAATTTCACGGGGGCGCTCGCAAACGTGCATGCCAAAGGCGAAAAGATGTATGTCGTCGCCAGCGGCCTACCGCAAAGCAAAACGGCTGAGATGACGATCAGCGAAACCAGTGTCGAAGAGTTCAACAGCTTGCGCGCCGTCGTGCGGCAAAAAGGCTTCCTGACCGTGAATAGCCAGCGGCTTTTTTCCAAGTTGGATTTCGTGCTGCGCTATTACGTATACGCCGATCAGCCTTTCGTGCGCGTACGCTTACAAGTCTTGAACAACGGCGTTTACGGCTTTGGCGCAGATCGGCTCAACAAAGCGCCTTTCGCGCAACACCTCTTGTTGCGCAGCCTTTCCGCCCTGATTCCGACCAATGCCACCGGCAACAGCACCGTGCAAGCCTTAACCGCCAGCGAAGCCCGCACTCGTATTCAGACCGGACAATCCGGCGCTTCACTCAGCGTCGGCAGCGGCGCGAGCGCCTTTGAACTCGGCGTGCCTGAGTTCGCAGAAAATTATCCTAAGTGCATTAAGAGTACGGCAACTGGTTTGCGTTTCGACTTGCTGCCCAACCTCGGCGCGAACGAAGCCGAATACATTTTTGACGGAGCGCGCGCCAAGACCACCGACTTTTATCTGGGCCGTTCGGTCAACGAAGCGCAACGCATGACCACCGGCCTCGGTGCCAAAGTTGATGCGGCGCACGTGGCGCGCACAGGCGCGGTGCGTCCGGCAATGATCGAAAAACGCGACTGGTCGCAACCGAGCACCCAAAACCTGGGCGCTAACGCCGAAATGACCGAGGCTGCTGCACGCTACGAACAAATGATGGCGAGCGCCTATGACCTCGCTTCGTGTTACGGCCAACGCCCACAATCCATGTTCGAATATCGCAACAGCACTGAGTTCGGCGAACAACTAGGCTGGCGCAATTTCGGCGATTTGGGTTGGGGCGATGGTTACGCAAATTTGCATTACGACCTGTCGTTCTTGATGTTGCGCGAATACCTGCGCACCGGCGACGCGCGTGCCTTTCAGCTCGGCAACGATCAGGCGCGCTATCTGGCGAACTGGGGCGTGCATCACAGCCCAGATATTGGTGACGAACTCGGCAACATAAATTTTCGCGGCATGAGTTTTTATGAGAAAGGCGATCACGGCAGTTACAGCGAACCCAAGCCCAGCCACATGTGGGTTGAAGGCATGTGGTTGCACTGGGCGCTGACCGGCGACGAAACCAGCCACGAGTCGGCGCGCGCCGGCAGCGATGCGTTCAAGCGCATGTATTTCACTTTCGACAACGCGCTGAGTTGGAACGAGCCGCGCTGGGTCGGCTGGCCGATCTTGGGCTTGATGGCCGCGTGGCGTTATACCGGCGAGATGGATTATCTGGCGAAAGCCCGCGACAACACTTATCTGATGGTGCAAGCCGAAGAAGTCGCCGGACGCAAAGGTTATTTCATCGCCACCAGCGTTGATTGGGCCAACAAAGTTGTGCAGCCCTGGGTGTGGACTGGTTACGCCCAACAAGGCCCGATTGAATTCTGGCGCGAGACGCAAGACCAGCGCGTCGCACAATATCTCGTACGCGTCGCCGATTGGTTCGTCGGCGATACCACGCCCAACAACCGTCCGCTCTCAGGCGGCGTATTGCAGGCCGATGGAAAGTATTTGCCGCTGGCGACTTCTTATTTCTGGGAGCCGGGCAAGACCAATGATGACCGTGGCGTGCTCAGCGGCGGCATGGGTTTGCAGGTGCTGGTCGCCGCCGCGCGCATCACCAATCGGCAAGACCTGTGGGCTAAAGCCTCGCAACTCTTCCGCGACACGACGTTTTTCCGCGACTTGGGCTACGGCCCAATGACGCCGACTACGCGCGCGACGATTAGCTTTCGTTCGGCGCAATACACCAGTTCTTCGACCAAGGTATACGGACAAACGGCGCTGACCGCCAACGATTACCTGCCAGAGTTGTTAGGCTCTGTCGTGCTGCCGCGCTCCGGCGTAACCATTCCGCCTTCTGCGGTTCCTTCACCAACACCACCCAATTTGGGCGGAGGCGGAGGCGAAACAACGCCGCCACCAACCAACGCGGCGATTCCGCCGTTCATCACTGGCCCGAAAACCGACGGACTCATCAACGCCGCGTTGAAAAAACCGGCGACGGCTTCGACCGTGAAAGGTTACGCCGACGTGACGGGCGACCCCGCATCGGGCAATGACGGCTTGATACGCAGCGGCACGCGCATTTCGCTGTGGCATTCCGCCGTCAACACCGGCAACCTCGAATGGTGGCAGGTTGATTTACAAACCGCTCAAAGGCTGATGGCCTTTGAACTCACTTTCCGTCCCGACGTAGACCAACCCGTTTGTCGCCGCAATTTTGAAATTCTCGGTTCCAACGATCCGACCTTTGCCACCGCCGTTATTCTGGCTTCGCGCGGCGAACAGCCCGTGCCTTTCGGCCAGCCGTTCAAGGTGGGAGTGCGCGATAGAAACAAGTTTCGCTACGTGCGCGTGCGCAAAAACAAAGTCGAACGCGACGCCTCGAACCAGCAGTTTTTCAACCTCGTCGAAGTCAAAGCCTTCGTGCGCCCCACGCCGCCGCAACAGGCCGCGTTAGAGACGCCGATGTCCAGCCTGACGAACGTCGCGCTCAATCGCGGCACGGCGTCTTCGACCTTTCAGGCATGGGCCGATGTCACAGGTGAAGACCGCACCGCCAACGATGGACTGATTCAAGTGGCGAGCAAGGCTTCGGCGTGGCATTCAGAATCAAACACCGGACAACTCGAATGGGTGCAGGTTGATTTAGGCCAACCCTATCGCGTCGCGGCGATTGAGACACTCGCCCGCCAAGACATAGACCAACCCCTCGCGCGCCGCAACTTTGTCGTACTCGGTTCGACCAACGACAAGTTCGACAATCCGGTCGTGCTGGCGATGCGTGACGATGTGCCCTTTGCTTTTGGCGAAACGTGGATGGCCGCCGTCTCAAACACCAATTTGTATCGCTACGTTCGCGTGATGAAAACCGATTGGGACGATGTAGACGCTTCAGGCCAGCAATTTTTCAACGTCGCCGAAGTGCGCGTTTACGCAGACCTCAACGTGCAAGTGCCCACCGCGTTCACCGCCCTGACCGATCAAGCCTTGAAGGTCGGCCAGTCGTTTAGCGTACTCATCAAAAAAACTGACGAACAAAATCGCGCACTCACGCTCACCGCTTCTGGCGTACCCGAAAACGCCGTATGGGATGCCACGCGCGGCTTTTTCAGCTTCACGCCGCATTCTGGTCAGGCAGGTCGCATCTTCCCCATCCTTTTCACTGGCATTGCCGCCGGTGTCGCGCCGCGCACTGTTCGCACAGACATCGTTGTGACGTTCGACGGCACGCCCAACGTAGTGCTGACTGCGCCTACGATCACGACGGCGATAGTGGCAGGACAACCTGTCACCGTGCGTTGGGCAATCTCGCCCGGCAGCGCCACGCCCGTGCGTTATCGCGTCTTTCTTTCCGCCGACCGCGGACAAACCTTCCTGCAACTCGGCGAAGTCTCTGGCAACACCGGCCTTTATCGCTGGAACATCCCGCTTAATTATCCGGTCAACACGCCGCTGCGATTTATGGTGCAAGCCTTCGATTCTAGTAACCGCGTCGGCCTTGATTACAACCGGCAAGACCTGCGCGTCGGCCCTCCGCAAACGGCCTCGAACTAATTTCCTTACGAACCGGATGCCACACGGCATACTCGTTCGTTCTCTCCTGCAACAACAAAAGGCGTAAGCGCACCGTTCGTGCGCTTACGCCTTTTGGGTTTAACCAAGCCTTTCCCTCAACGCACGATCATGCGTCTCACCAAATTCGAGTTGCTTCACTCTTGATGGCCTCTGATAATGGATGTGCCAGCGACCGTGATCGGTGCGAGTTGCTCACTGGCTCTTACGCGACAACTCGTCAAACAAACACTCCCTTCAAAAGGCAAAAAGGAAACAAAAACTATGAGAAAGCATTTCACCACTTCTGTGTGTGCGCTCGCCCTGATGTTCACGTTGAGCATCTTCGCTACCGCGCAAGACAAGAAACCCGCGCAAGACGCTGCCGTCACTTTGACCGGCAACATCCTTGACGTGAACTGTTCGGCCAGCGCCAAAACGACTGAAGCCGCCGCCGGACACAAAAAAGGCTGCTCGCTGTCACCGCGCTGCATCGGCAGTGGCCTCGGCGTATTCGCTGACGGCAAATTCGTCGCCTTTGACGAAGCCGGTACGGCCAAAGGCAAAGCGGCGCTCGAAGCCACCGCCAAAGCCAACGGCGCAAAGTTCAAAGTCGTAGGCAAAATGGCCGGTGAAAAACTGACGGTCGAAAGCATCACCGAAGTTGAATAATGTCAGCCGGTATCAAATACGTGCTGACATGTACTGACTAAAAAACCAAAAGGGCGAGTCAAGTTAGTTGGCTCGCCCTTTTGGTTTTCTTTATCAGGTTTATTAACCACGCACCATGTCGTCCCCACCATTTGCCGCCGCGCGCATCGCGGGCAGGTAAAATCGCTCAGCGTATTCCTTCACCATCCGGCGCGCGCTATAAGTGGGAGCGGCCTGGCGAATGGCTTCTTTCATCACCTTGACCCAACCGCGCGGCACGCCGTCAGAATCGCGGTCGTAATAAAGCGGCACTGTTTCCTGTTCGAGCAAACGATAAATTTCGTTGGCGTCGGCTTCGTCCTGTTGCTCTTCGCTGAAATGTTCGGGCATCGCCGGATCAATCGCCCAGCCGTTCGAACCGTGATAGCCCTCAGCCCACCAGCCGTCCAGCACGCTGAAATGCGGTACGCCGTTGAGCGCAGCCTTTTGTCCGCTCGTGCCCGAAGCCTCGAGCGGCTTGCGCGGATTGTTGAGCCAGATGTCTACGCCGCGATAAAAATATTTGGCGACGTGGATGTCGTAATTTTCGATAAACGCGATGCGTCCGCCGATGTTGTGATCGCGCGCGAAATTATAAATTTCGTGAATTAGATTCTTGCCCGGATTGTCAGCCGGATGCGCTTTGCCCGCGAAGATGATCTGCACCGGACGCCATTCGTTGTGCAGTATGCCTTTCAGCCGTTCGAGTTGTTTGAAGACCAGCAGAGCGCGTTTG
>JANNUY010000199.1:0-2123 GCA_031414155.1 Acidobacteriota bacterium | reverse complement strand
GGCAACCTCTCGGTACGGCTTATGGAAAAGAAATTAAAAGGTTTATACGAATTCGGCGACTTCCGGCTGGATGCTGAAGAACGTTTGCTGCTGCGCGTGGGCGAGGCTGTTCCGCTGACGCCGAAGTCTTTTGACTTGTTGTTGGCGCTCATCGCCCAACCCGGCCATCTGCTGGAAAAAGAGGCGCTGCTGAAAGCCGTCTGGCCTGACAGCTTCGTGGAAGAGAACAATCTGGCCGACAACATTTCAAAGCTGCGCAAGGCGCTGGGCGACGGCGAGAATGGCGTGAAGTTCATCGAGACCGTGCCCCGGCGCGGCTATCGCTTCGTGGCCGAGGTGCGCGCGCGCAATGGAGCGAGCGCCGCGCCTGCCGTCGCTTTGCGGCAATTCGAGACGACGGACAGTGTCGCCACTGATCATGACACCGCCGTGCCTGCGCCTCTGCCGGTTGAACAAGTCGCCGTGTCAAAACAGCGGGGGCGGCGGGCGCTGTGGTGGATGGCCTGCCTCTATGCGCTGTTGCTCGTGAACATCGGCGTACACACCTGGGCGGGGCTGCGCTTCAGCCGCAGCTTTGGCTCCGGCGTAGTGCTCAAAGACGAAGGCCGGATGGAAGCCGCCGTGCGCCTCGTGAACCCGGACGGCCCGGCGGCGGCGCTGCAACCCGGCGATGTCATCGTGAAGCTGAACGGCCAGCCCTTCGATAAAAAACAGTTCTTCCGATTCTTCGCGCAGAGCGGCGCAGGGACGGAATACGCCGTCGTCGTCAGGCGTGACGGGCAGTTGCGCGAATTCACATTGCGCGCGGGCGCGGCGTCACTGGTCGGGCTGGCGGGCGTGCTGATCAACACGCTGGCGCTGCCGCTTGCCTGCCTGTTGCTGGGGTTTGTCGTGCTACTGCTCAAACCGGATCACAAACCGGCGCTGCTGTTGGCGCTGGCGTGCGGCGCGGTTTATCTGGACAACGGGCTGTCGTTGGAAGGGCTGCCGGTTTGGTTGCTGGCTCTGACCGTGGCGGCGCGCATGTTCTGTGCGTTGCTCGGCTGCTTTTCGCTGCACTTGTTTCTGTTCTTTCCTGAAACCTCGCCGTTGGCGCGGCGCTTCCCGTGGCTGGAGTATGCGCTTTATCTGCCGGCCTTATTGATACTGCCTGTGATGGCACGCCGCACGATTGATTTGCGCGACGGGACGATGCTGGGCGCTGACTTGCTGGCGACTTCGGCAACCTTCAGGGCTGTCATTTATTTGGCGATTGCCTACGGCGCGGCGCTCATCCTGCTGGCGCTTTATAACTACCGCCAGTCAGGCGCGCTCGCGCGCCGCAAGATGCACATTGTGCTGGGTGGCCTCATCGCGGGCGCTACACCGCTTATCCTCTCAAGTCTGGCGATGGCGCTATGGCAGGAAGTGCTGCCCGGCGCGACGCTGAGCTTTTATCAATTTTTCTGGCTGGTCATCGGATTGGTGCTGGCATTGTTGCTGCCGCCCTTTGCCATCGCTTACGCCATCGTGCGTCATCAGGTGATTCCCGTCAGCCTCATCCTGCGCCGCAGTTTGCAATACCTGCTGGCGAAAAATGCGCTGCGCCTGTTGCTGGCATTGCCGCTGGCCGGATTGGCGTTGAGCCTTTATGCGCAGCGCCACCGCACGCTCGCTGACTTGCTTTTCCGCAATTCGTTTTGGTTTTACGCCTCGTTGCTCGCCGCCGTCGCGCTCGGCTTGGCTTACCGCTACAACCTGCGCGACTGGCTCGACCGGCGCTTCTTCCGCGAGGCTTATCAACGGGACAAGGTGCTGCGCGAATTGATCGAAGAAGTGCGTGAGTGCGCTTCGTTCACGGAGATGGCGCGGCTGGTGAGCCAAAAAGTAGACGCCGCACTCCACCCCGAACGGCTTTTTCTTTTTTACCGTGAAGCAGGACGGCGCGAGCTTTCCTTGAGCTATGCGTCTGAAGAGACTGACCGCGACTTGCGCCTGCCCGCCGAGTTCGAGTTGTTGCGCTGGCTGGAATATCAAGGCAGCGCGCAGCCGTTCCCTTTTCCGGCGCGTACGCAATTGCCGCCGAACGAAAAGCAGTGGCTGGCGCAGTTGGGCGCGCGCCTGCTCGTGCCGTTGAGCGGCAC
>JANNUY010000198.1:0-9449 GCA_031414155.1 Acidobacteriota bacterium | reverse complement strand
ATGCTGTTTTTGGCCGATGCCGATGCGCGTCCGGCGGGCGCGGCGCATCCGCTGGCGAGTTTGTGGGACAACGGCAACGACCCGATCAAGACGCTTAATCACGAGATGGAAGTGCGTCGCATCGGACTCAACGATTTCAGTTTGGCAAATGTGCCGACGGGTACGCCGCTCTCGCAAGTCGAAGCTAAGTTCCTGCCGCTCTATTTGCATCATCGCTATCAATTGCAAGCGGCGGTGAAATCGTTGGGCGGGATGTATTACAGCTACGCGATCAAATCGGCGAGCGGCGTGAGTCCGGCCAAAGCGCGTGAGATCGTACCGGCTGCGCGCCAACGCGAAGCCTTGCAAGCGGTGCTAGCTACGATCAAACCC
Source organism: Acidobacteriota bacterium (assembly GCA_031414155.1). Lineage (GTDB taxonomy): Bacteria > Acidobacteriota > Blastocatellia > RBC074 > RBC074 > JACPYM01. The sequence continues at coordinate 9,077 of JANNUY010000198.1, read as the reverse complement.
GAAGTGTTGGCGATTCCCGAAAAGCTGTTGGCGCTGATGCCGCCGCGTGCGTTCGGTTATGAAGGCGGCACGGGCGAATATTTCGCGCGCCGCACGGGGCTGACGTTCGATCCGTTAGCGGCGGCGGCGATTGCGGCGGATGCGGCGATTGCAGGCTTGCTCAACCCGCAACGCGCAGCGCGCTGCATTGAGTTTCACGCTTATGACAAAGCGAATCCAGATTTCAGCGAAGTCGTGAGCGCGCTCGTCGTCCAGACGTGGAAAGCGCCGCGTCCGGCCAATGCCACGCACGCCGCCGTAGCCGAAACGATTCAAGCGCGCGTCGTCCATCACCTGATGGAACTCGCCGCGAATGCCGACGCTTCGTCACAAGTGCGCGCGACAGCGAGTCAGGGATTGCGCGATTTGTCGGCGTGGTTGGCGAGTCCAGTGCAAGCCAAGCTCAACGCTGCGCATCGCAATGCGGCAATAGACGACATCAAACGGTTTTTGAATCGGCCTGACGCTACGTTCAAACCCGCGGCAACCTTGCCTACGCCGCCGGGCGATCCGATTGGCGCGGCAGGGCGGAACTAAGCCATGGACGATCTGGCCGTAAACCACAAAACGATTTTCGACAGTCCGCGTTTATCGGCGTGGATGCGCAGTCTCTCGTTCGCAGTCTTTCGCTGGCGTGGCTGGCAGTTAGAAGGCGCACTGCCTGAGTTGAAAAAATACGTCATTATCGGTGCGCCTCACTCGTCGAACTGGGATTTCCCCGTCGCGTTAGGTCTGGCATTTTGTTATCGCGTGAAAATTTTTTGGCTGGGCAAAAACACACTGTTTCGCTGGCCGTTCGGCGGCTTGATGCGTTGGCTGGGCGGCATTCCGGTCAATCGCTCGTCCAGCCAAAACCTCGTAGCCCAAGCCATCGCCGCAATGCAGGCCAGCGATGAACTCATCCTTGCCATTCCGCCCGAAGGCACGCGCAAACAGGTGCGCCAATGGAAGACCGGGTTTTATTTCATCGCGCACGAATCCGGTACGCCCATTGTGCTGGCCTTTCTCGATCTCAAAAATAAACGAGGCGGCTTTGGGCCTACGCTTACGCCGAGCGGTAATCTTGAGAAGGACATGGAAACGATCAAAGCGTTTTATGCACCGTTTGAATGGGAAGCGCGCGGCACATTAACTGAGGTGAACACAAAAGAATGAACGACAATTATCCATTCGTAGACCTTACGCTCGCGCGCCGACTCGAACGGACTGAAGCACTCGCCTGTGCCGACTTTGTCGAGACGCGTGCGCGGCTGCAACCTGAAAGCGGCGCTGCGTGGATCGAAGCCGCGGGCGCTTACGCGATGTTCGACGGCGTGGGGTCGCCCATCACACAAACCTTTGGTTTGGGTGTATTCGAGCCGGTCACGGTTGAGGTGTTGCAACAACTCGAAGATTTTTTCAGCGAGCGCGGCGCGGCGGTACATCACGAAATCAGTCCTTTAGCTGACGCTTCGTTGTTGGCGTTGTTGCACGAACGCGGCTATCACCCGAATGAATTGACCAGCGTAATGTTTCGTCCAAATCAACTGGCGATTCAGCCTGACGTGAAACTTGCACGCGCTATCAATCCAAAGCTGGCCGTTAGAGTGATGCGCAAAGATGAGGCTCAACGCTGGGCTGACGTAGCCGCGCAAGGTTGGAGCGAGATGGCTGAATTGGCTGATTTCATCCGCGACCTTTCGTTGGTAAGCGCCGAACGCGAACGCGGCGTGTCTTTTTTTGCCGAACTGAAGGGTTTTGCCGAACTCGACGGCGAACCGATTGCTACGGGTGGCCTGAGCTTTGGCGAAGGCATAGCGCTGATGGCGGGCGCGAGCACTATCCCTGAGCAACGTAAGCAAGGCGCACAACTCGCGTTGCTCGAAGCGCGTTTGCAATACGCGGCGGCGCAAGGCTGCGCTTTGGCGATGATGTGCGCTGCGCCCGGCAGCGCCTCGCAACGCAACGCCGAACGGCAGGGCTTTCGCATCGCTTACACCCGCATCAAATGGGCTAAGGCATAAGACGAATGAGCCACAGGGAACACGGGGATCACGGGGGAAATTCAATGTGATTAAACATTAGGTTTCCCCGTGTCCCCCGTGTCCCCCGTGTTCCCCGTGGCTCATTCCTGTTGCCGACGCAGCATTGACACACCTGAGTGGCTCGCCTACCTTTTGCGCGCAATGGCTACTAAATACTGCCCACAATGCCAGACCAACGTTACGCAACCCTTACAGCTTTGCCCGAAGTGTGACGCGGTGCTTTCTTTGAAAGACCCTTACAGTTTGGTCGGACGTACCTTGCTTGATCGTTATCAAATCGAAGCCCTGGTCGGACTCGGCGGCATGGGCGCGGTCTATTGCGCCTTTCACCAAGGCATCGAACGCCGCGTCGCCATCAAGGTTTTGCAGCCCAATATCGTGTTGGCCGACGAACGTCTCGTCGAACTGTTTGAGCGCGAAGCCAAAGTCGCCGGACGCCTCACGCACGAAAACATCGTAGACATAAAAGACGCCGGACGCATAGAGGAGCAGGGCAGCACGCTCGCTTACATCGTGATGGAATGGCTCGACGGGCTTACGCTCGAAGATGAATTGCGCGAGCTTCATCAAGCTGGAGGCCAACTGAGTTTTGCGCAAGCCCACGAGATTACGCGGCAGATGGCGAGCGCCCTCGCCGAAGCTCACAGCAAAAACGTAGTCCATCGTGACCTCAAGCCCGCCAACGTCATGCTGTTGAACAAACCAGACGGGCGCATCGTCGTGAAAGTTTTAGATTTCGGCATCGGCAAAATCATCAATCAGACAAGTGGGCAAACGGGCGCTGCGGTTTCCGCTGTGATGGGCACGCCGAATTACGCCAGCCCTGAACAATTGCAACTCGGCAGCAAACTCGACCATCGCTCTGACATTTATTCAATGGGCGTTATGCTTTATCGAATGATCGGCGGCAGGCTTCCGTTCAACAGTGCTTCGTTGCCTGAACTTATACAGTTGCAACTCAACAGCACGCCAGCGGCCTTGCGCACGTTGCGGCCTGACGTACCCGTCGCGCTCGAAGGCTTGATTCATCGAATGTTGGCGAAAGAGGCTGACGACCGCCCGCAAAGCATGGCGGAAGTCGCCGACGGATTCGCCGCCGCGTTGCAAAGTATTAGCACCAGCGAAACAGCGACGCTGATTTCAGGAAGCATTCCCGCCGTAACGAAAAATCGCAGCAAGACTGACCAGCGCAAAACTGACCAGCGCAAGACTGAATTGATGACCGAAGCGCCTACGCCGCGTCGTATTGAGATTGCAACGAACGATCCGTTGGCGACGAACGTGATGGCAGCTTCAGCAAGCGTGGTAACTACGCAAGCGCCGCCGCGTCGTTCGTTGTTGTTGCCGGGTGTTTTGTTAGGAGCAGCGTTGGCGGCAGGCGGAGGGTTCGGATTTTATTACTTTGGGACTCATCCTGACATCGAACCAGCGCAAGTGAATGCGCCTTCGCCGCAAGCTACGTTGGTAACAATGGCGACGTCTGCCCCCTCGGCGAGCGCAACGATAACGGCTTCGGTTCAACCATCCGCGCAACCAGGAGCGACAAAAGCGCCGACGAATAAAACCGACGTGACGAAAAGTCCAACCGCAGCGCCTGCGGTTTCGGCTACGCCCGCGACGATTGCCCAGTCGAGTTCTGCGCTTCCACTGCCGGGCAAGTCATCGCTGCCTTCGCCACCGGGTCAGAGCGACCAACGCGACCAGAGCAATACGATGGCGAACGGCGTGACGGATAATATGCCGCTGAAAATGTATCTCAACGCCCAGCGCGAATATCAGAACGGCAATTACCAAGAGTCGCTGGCGATCTGCAATCGCATCCTCAACAACTTTCCCCGTCATCGCGGCGCGCTGGCGCTCCGGCAAAAACTGTTGGCCGGAATGAAAGTGCTGCAAGACAAACCGTAACCGTTATGAAGTGATGTTGCATTGTGTAGTTGATACGTATTCGATTGACAGATTTATGCGCCAGAGGCGCAACGGACGGTAGCCGGTGGTGAAACCACCGGTTGCGTTCGCGCCGTTTTTCGCGTTCCGGCAGGGGCGCCGGAATTGAAATGATTCAAAGGTTTGATGGTAGTCCCGCGTCCCTGCCGGGACGCCTGATTTTTTCGCAACCGTTCCGGTGGTTCCACCACCGGCTACCCTCCCCTGCGCCTCCGGCGCAAAGAGATCGTCAACTTCAGAGGTTGTTTTCTGAACGTACAACATCAGCCATGGATTAATTCTTTCGCCTGTGCCTGTTGAGTTGCGTGTTGATGCTTGGTTGCTGGTCAGCGGCAGCCCAAGACGTGCTTGCCGACAAACCGCTCAAGCTCGAACAAGTCGAATAACTGCTGACGATTGGTTGGGATGATGCCGTGCTGGCGCGCGAGATGCTGAAACGGGGCATCCCGTTTCGTGCCGATGCCAAGCCCTTGAACGACTCAGCTATCAGAACGGCAATTACAAAGAATCGTTGGCGATCTGCAATCGCATCCTCAACCTTTATCTACGTCATCGCGGCGCATTGGCGCAACGCAAAGATTCATCACCAAACGCTATAAAACCACCGAAGCCAACCTCCATAACTGGCTCAAAAAGCACGGGCTGAAGCAGCCACACGGAGATTCTCATCAGCATTGATTTCTATGAGAATTTTGTGGCGTTTGTCGGTTTTTCCCATGGCTGAACTTTTCGAGTGATCTCTTGGTTACGCAAATTACTGACGTTGAATTGCAGTCCGTCCAATATTAGACGGAAATTTATCCCTGCCTAGCCCATCATTGGTTTTGAGGGCTGTTGGGGAGCAGCCTTCTAATCAAGATCGCCTGAGTACTTCTGATTTTGATTCACCTGAAAATACTCAGGCGATCTTTTGCACTGTCGGGAAGCGACGGACGACCGCTATAAGCCGGACAATTTTATCTGCCTGGTTTTAGTCCTTCTGCAAACTATCTCCACTTTTGCGTCAAGTTACACAATTCATTTTCAATTCGTAGCGGCTTGAAAGGTGGTCGCCCTGGTCTTCGTTGCTGCTTCTGCGCCTCCCGAAATTTAGTCAAGGAACCTTTACAAACAATGCGAAAGTTTTTATTCCTCTTTCTGACCACTCTCTTTTGCCCGGCTCACGTGCGCGCAGACGTTTCGCTTTTTATGCACGAAGCACTTGGGATTTCGGGCGAAGCATCAGCCGCCGGACATTGCTCTATCTATTTTTCCAACATCTGCTCAGATAGCCCTGTGGGACCGCTACGACTCTGCCGATTAGACGAGACTGGGGTAGTTATCGCCTCTTATCCGAATTTCGGCGCGGATCAGCCTTATGATTGGTTCGCAATTCCTCTACTTCCGTACCTTTACGGAGTCGAACGAGAAGAGGAACTTCCGGTTTACGTAAACGGTCAAATCCGAAACATGCTTCGAGATGCTTATCGCCAAAAACATTTTCGCGAGCTGATCAAAGACTCGACGGACGGAACGATGCCTCCGGGCGATTGGCGGGAACAGATTGGCTGCCTTTTCAACCGGGACATCTATGCCTTCACACTCAAAACCACACGCGAGGAAGATCAGGCGCTAATTGACAAACTGAATCGCGATCCCCATCGCAGCAATTTCAATACGATGTACAACAACTGTGCTGACTTCATCAAGCGCCTGCTCAACAGCTACTTTCCGCATAGCGCCCATCGCGACTGGCTTAACGATTTCACGATGACCACGCCAAAAGCTCTCGCCCGAACCTTGACGCGTTATGCCTCAAAACGGCCGGAACGGTTATTCACCGTGCAGCGGTACACTCAAATGACTGGTCCGATCAGAAGAAGCCTGACTAACCGCAGTTTTACAGAGAAGGGATTGATCTCACGAAAATACCTCGCTCCCATGATTATTTTTAAGCCGGTGCTGGTGCCGATTTTTGCCGGGTCTTACTTCATGACCGGATGGTTCGATTCTGAACGTCAATACAAGAAGTATGCGACAAACGAGATTGCTCGACTGAACCTGGAAAATGCTCGATCAAAAGAGGGACCGCGCGACGTGAAAGTCTTATCTTCAGAGCGCAGGCCTTCAGGAAGACTGATGCTCATGGCCGACATAGCGACGGAACCTTCGGACGCGACTGCGAAGGTTGACGAACTGATCGCCGCAGAACGCGAGCGTGTCTTCGGCACCGATAAAAAATGGGCAGAATACCGCATCGAGTTCGCGCCGCTATTGCAAGCGGCGATTACTCAAGGGCTGTTTGCCGATAAGAAAGAGGTTGTGACGTTCTTCAAAGACCTGGAGCTACAGAGCCAATCGGCCTTCGATGCAAGCGGTAACCTAATGCTTAAGGTCAATAATTATGGCGCAGAGGTAATGCTAGGTCTGACGCGGAACAACATCCGCAGCGATTATTCCAACCCGCATCTGGCTTACAAACTGATGCTGGCGAAAGTTCACGCCGAATTGAGGAAACGGTCGAAAGACAGGGAGATGCTGGCCGATTTCGAGAGCGATTGGGAGTTACTGGAATCCCTTGCCGCATCCAACAAAGCGGCATTTGCAACCGCAGGTTCACCTGCGCCCGCCTCTCGCATTCGTTTCCGGGTTTTCGAAGAAAAGAAGACGTTCAAGCAGAAACTGCGAGACACGTTTGTGAAGATCACCCACTGATTGTCACAGGACAATCAGCAGTTACGAAAAAATCCCTGGGTCATCACATCGGCCCTTCCCAACTGGGGTTCCGGGAGAAAAGCAGCGCCAGCGGGGACGGTGATCGCTCTTAACACGGCCAACGCTTGTGCAGATTAGATTTGCGCAAAACCCTCCCTCAGCTTCATAACTCTTCAAACGCAGAGCGTCGCACGGAATCGTCGAGGCCGTCAGGAATGGCTCGGTAGTGACTTGGCAACATATCAACCTGCCCGGTGAATATGATTTCTCAGATGAAAAGCTTCGAGATACGGTCGGCCTTCAGCCGTCCAAAATTCTGGCCGCTCAGCCAGCTCAGCAGCGAGGGGCAAAAAACAAGGGCAACCTGTTCCCGTATCTGCCTTTCCCGGAAATGCGATGAGAGTTTTGTGACGTTTGTAGGGTTTTACCCAAGGCCGCAACAACTCGAAACGGCCTTGCTGAAAGACCCTGACTTTCAGGCGCTTAACTGGCGCATCGTCCGCAACGAAAAAGAAGCCGACGTCATCGCCGAAGTCGCGCTGCCTTTTCTCACATGGCAATGGACGATTGAAATCACGCAACCCGCCACGAGTGCGCTGGTCGGAATGGTGCAAATCCGCGAGACCGTCGCGCGCAACGCCCTGCCGAAACGATTGCCGCCGTTAATTGCCGTCTTTCATCAAGTTCATTAAGGCAGGTGTTCGTTAAGCGCGAGAACCGGTTCAGAGCAGTGAAGGCGTCAGCGCGCCTTCGTGTTCAAGCAGCCAGCGTTTGCGTTCGAGGCCGCCCGCGTAGCCGGTCAGCGTGCCGTTCGCGCCGATGACGCGATGGCAAGGAACGACGATGCCGATGGGATTGGCACCATTCGTCATGCCTACGGCGCGGACGGCGGCGGGGCGATTGATTTGCTTGGCGAGTTCGCCGTAAGTGCGCGTTTGTCCGGCAGGGATGGTACGCAACGCAGCCCATACTTCGCGTTGAAATTCAGTGCCGTTGGTTTGCACGGGAACGCGGTCGAGCGCGGTGAGGTTTCCGGCAAAGTAATCGTTGAGCGCGGCGCGCACATCCGCAGGCGCGGTTGCTTCGCGTAATTCATATTCGCCGTAATGTTGCCGCAACAGCTTGGTCATACGCGCTTCGTAATCGCTGAAATCCAGCGCGTGCAAATTTTCAGCTTGCCACACCAGCAACACTGTGCCGATGGGCGATTCCATTCGATCAAGGTTCAGTTTCATTGTGCTTCCTATGAAAATCGCATGTAGTACCGGCTTCAGCCGGAAGCCTTCGGTTGAGTCTAATACGCCTTATGCAGACGATTCCGGCTGAAGCCGGTACGACATGCTACATGCTTTCGTTTAGCCACAAGTGTATGACCGCATAAGCCCGCCACGGACGCCACGCGTCGCCCGCTTGCAAGACTCGTTTTGGATTTTTTTCGTTGAGCGCCTTCATCACGCCGAGGTCGGTGTGCGGAAAGGCGTCAGGCCACGAGAGCGCGCGCATCGCAATATAATGCGCCGTCCACGCGCCGATGCCTGCGATGGATTGCAACTGTTCAATCGTTGCGATTGGGTCGGCGGCGGGCGTGAGCCTGAGTTCGTTGTTGGTGAGCGCGCGTGCCAACGAGAGAATCGTTTGCGCGCGTTTGGGCAGGATGCCGAGCGCAGTGAGTTCGCTTGCGTCGCGCGCCGCGATGTTTTCGGGCGTAGGAAACACCGTCGTTAATTCTGTGATGGGCGAATCGAATGATTGCCCGAACGCAGCGGCAAAGCGGCTCGCCAAAGTACGCGCCGCCACGACGCTGACTTGCTGGCCGAGGACGGCGCGCACTGACAACTCGAACGCATCCCACGCACCGGGTACGCGCAGACCGGGTGCGGCGTTGACAGCGGCGGCCAACACAGCGTCGCGGCGCAGGTGTTCGTGAATGAGTTGCGGCTCGGCGCTGAGATCGAAGATGCGGCGCGCACGCTCTACGATTTGCATGATTGGCGCGTGTTCGGGCAGCCACGCACGCAACAGCAAATGCGCGGCGTCGGTGACGTACTGCAATTCGATGACGCCAGCTTGCCCGTTAATTTGTATCGTGCGGCGATAGGTTGTGTTAGTGACGTGTTCGACGTTGGGGATAGCGCGCACTTGCAGAAAGCCGCTCATGCGCGTCCAGTCGAGCGGTGGACGATAAGGCAGCCGTAACGTCAGCGCACCTGTCGCTGGTTGCAGTTGTTTGAACGCAGTCTTCAAGCCGGTACGCCCGCGAATCTCAGTCGGCGCTTGCCCAAACGTAGCGCGCATCGCACCGTTGAATTGGCGAATGCTGCCGAAGCCTGCCGCAAAAGCGATTTCGGTGAACGGCAGAGTGGTTTCTTCGAT
>JANNUY010000197.1:0-1828 GCA_031414155.1 Acidobacteriota bacterium | reverse complement strand
GATTTTTTTTCGAGTGAAACGTCGTTGAAATCAAGGCGGCTAAATCCTTTGGGAGTTTCTACCCAAAGAATGTCGAGCTTGACCAGGTTCTCGAAAGCGACGCCAGTTACGTGATCGTCAGGCAGCCAACGTTGGCCGGCGAAAAAATGCGATTGGCGCGTGATTGAGTTAAAGGCAATCAGTCCGTGTTTAGTGCCTAACACATAAGCCGTGGGAGGCGCTTCCAACACGACGGTGAACTCGCTCACGGGCAACGTCGTACCGTCAAACCTCATCGGCATCCGCTTCAGCGGTAAGGCTTGGCGATGGATTTTTACGCGGCCTTTAGTCATACGTGCGAATTCAGCCGCACTATGAACGGTTCGGGTTTGCGCCAATAACGATGGGCAAACAATGACGAGGCTGACCAGTAATGACAGCGCGCTCCATTTTTGCCTTTTGCCTTTTGCCTTTTGCCTTTTGATTTTTCTTAACATCGCTTGCTTCCCCTTTGTCTCAATGAACTCCCGCGATCAACTCCGACGATTGCCGATCTGCCGCCAAGGCGTAATCGCCTTCGATCTTGCCGATGAAGCCGTGAAACTGAATGTCAGTGCCTTGCAAAATCACCAGCACGTCGCCGACTTGTACGCTGGGATTTTCGAGTTTGAATTTAACGACGGTCGCTTTGCCGTGCGCCTGATCAATGGTTTCGTAAATGAATTCGTGCGCGTCAATGATGAGCGACTTTGAAGTTTTAGATTGTTGATTCGTGTTATCGGGCATGAAATTTCCTTGTTAGTAAATGATTTGGTGTAATGGACTGGCAGCCCACTGCACGCTAATAACGCGTTGACGTAATCAGTTGATAGTATATCTGCCGCGGCGCGTGAATAGGCAAGTGGGTGGATTTCTGTCACTGTCACAGTTAGATTGCGTGCTGCAAATGACCTGCATTCCTGACCAACAACTGAAGGAGAATCGTTATGAAAATGTTGCGGATGATTTCGTTTTTATCGCTGTCGCTGTTGGCGGCGCTGGCTGCGTTTCAACTAGCGCCACCCGCCAGCATTGCCGCAGAAGTCGTAACCGATTGGCCGCAATGGCGCGGGCCGTTGCGCAATGGTTTGTCGCCCGATACGGGCTTGCTGAAACAGTGGCCCGCGAATGGACCGGCGGCGGCGTGGGCAATTTCAGGTTTGGGCGAAGGCTACGGCTCGGTTTCGATGCGCGGCGACCGCATCTTTGTGCAAGGCACGAGCGGTACGGCCAGCACGGTGTTCTGTTTGAATCGCGCTGACGGCAAGACGATTTGGCAGGCGGCGTTGGGGCCGATGGGCAGTGAAAGCAAGGGCAATGGCCCGCGGGCTACGCCGACGATTGATGGCGATAAGGTTTATGTGTTGACCGAAAACGGCGACTTGGCAGCGTTGCGCTTCCGCGACGGCGGCGTCGTATGGCGCAAGAATATTCTTAAAGAATTCGGCGGCAGCAATCCGCATTGGATGATTAGCGAATCGCCTTTGGTAGACGGCAATCGTCTCATCGTTTCGCCCGGTGGTGGTGGAGCCAGTCTGGTGGCGCTCGATAAAAACACCGGCGGCGTATTGTGGAAGTCGGGCGACCTGAGCGATGGCCCTGCGTATTCGTCTGCGATTGCCGCCACCGTCGGCGGTGTGCCGATGTATATGAATTTCACTGACAGCGCTGCTGTCGGAGTGCGCGCGACAGACGGCAAGCTGTTATGGAAATACGGCAAGGCGGCGAACGGCACGGCGAATTGCACGACGCCGATCTTTGCCGATAACAAAGTCTTTTTCACTTCGGCGTATGGCACGGGCGCGGCGTT
>JANNUY010000196.1:0-6514 GCA_031414155.1 Acidobacteriota bacterium | reverse complement strand
TTCAAAAAACTTTTAGAAAACATTCAAACGGCCTTTAAGACGCCCGCCGCGCCTTGGCTGTAACTTGCACACGTCGTCGGGAAATGACCCGCACGGCAAAGGAAGCGGGCAAGAGAGAAAGGAAAACAACATGCAAAAACTGATGAATTTATCGAATCCCCCAATCAAAAAGGCCTTGCGCATGGTGGTGAGCTTATCGCTCGTGACGCTAGTGGCCGTGAGCGGGTTGTTCGCCAGAGCGTTGTTTGCGCAACGTGATTTCAGCGGCACGATTCGCCTTGAGTTGTGCAAGCCCGACGCCAATGGCAAGTGGCAAATCATTGACAGCGTCGAAGCTCCGGCCAGCTTTTCGGCCAGTGTTGCTGAACTCGCGGGCGGCAATGAAGTCATGAGCAAAGCCGTTTGGACGAACAAGTCGGCGAAAGGCCGCACCGTCGGCGTGCGGTTGTTGCGTGCGGGCAAGTCTTCGTTCGATTTGAAAACGGGCAAGCTCGTACTCACACAGATGCCGTTTGAAGTCACGGTGGACGGTCAAAAAGAACTCGTGACTTATACGTTGACGACCGAAAGCGCCGAAGGTGCGAACGGTTTGATTAGCGGCAAACGCGCGCAAGTGAACCGCGGTCAAGCCAGCATCGGCGTAGTCGGTTCGACCAAAATCCGCACTGACAAACTGGCTCCCGCCGGGCAAATCATCAAGAAAGTCGAAGAATTCTAGGTAGTCATCAAGGCCAACGGCCAACTGATTGCCCGGTAACAACGACGGCACGCGCGTAGGGCGCAACACTCCTAAACCGCGCAGGGGCTGTGTCGCGCGCGTGCCGTGTTGTTCAACCAAAATTTTATTTCGCAGTTGCGCTGAACCCCTTAGCGCCCCCTGAACAAACTGACAGTTTCTACTCTAGGAGAATAAACAATGAACCGCAGAAATTTTTTCACGCAACTTTTCGTGACCGCTTTGGCTTTATTCGCAGTGACCTTGCCCGCGTGGGCGCAAGCCAAGCGAGAAGAATCGAAAGTCCCAGGCATTTTGCGCATAGCCGAAGTCAGCAAAAAAGACGCCGCTGCCAAGCTGGTCGGCAAAAAGAAAATGGTGCCGGTGTCAGCCAAGATTTTGTTGGAAGGCATCGCCGATCAAGCCAGGTTGGTGAGCCTGAATTGCGAACTCGTCACGCTCAACACTGACGGCACGCAAACCCGCATCAGCCAGAAGTACGACAAGATTTTGGCGCTCCACGAAATGACGCTGCCGATGACCGACGGCACCTTCGCCAAGAGCTCACGCTTTTGCTGAACGGCAAGAAAGAAGACCTGCGCGCCACCAAGTCAGGCAGTTTCTAAATCACTAAAACGTGTCAGTAGCCCGACCGTAAGCGAGGGCTGCCGTTAGGAGGCGCTCGACGATGCCGAAGGGCGGATTGCCGAGGTAGCCCTCGCTAACGGTCGGGCTACGGACACGCACACAACCTCGACAGGAGACAGACCATGAAACGCGCGGTTATCAAATCCATTTTTCTTAGTCTGGCATTCACGGCACTGGCGCTGGCGCAAGCGGCGGCTCCCCAAGCCAGCCCTAAAGAAAGTAACGCTGCGAAAGCGCCACCCAAGTCTTCAGAAAAAGCGAAATCGGAAAATCCGGCGGCGACGAAACAGCCCGGCTCGGCGCAAGCCGCAGGCAATCAAACCGATGGCCGCGATAAGGTTGGCTCTGCGGCAGCCGCGCCGAGCGCGCCGCCTAGCGTCAAGCTCAATGAATTGCTGCGGCTCGACGACTTGCACGTCGAAGTCGTCTTCACCGTCGTCGCTCCGGCAGAAACCGGAAGCAGCAACAACGGCAATCTCATCGGCACGTTCGGGACGATCAATATGCGCGCCGAATTCTCGAACGGACAAGTGGCGACCGCGCTCGTCGGCATCAAAAAAGGCGACCGCCGCTCACGCATTACGCTCACGCCATTCACGCCCGGCAACGGCAACGCAGGTGCGCCGCTCCCTCCATTGGAAGACAAAAAGCTGGGTCAGCCGACCGGACAGCCAACTGGCTCGGCGGCCGGCTCGGCGGGAGGACCGAATAAGGAAAAAGGCGTCATTATCTTAAACACCGCCAACGCTCTGCCGCGATTGGTACGTGCCGAAGCGCTACTTTCCGTCACCGTGAAACAGGGCGACAAAAACCTAAACCTGACTGATTCACTTTCCCGCAAATTTTAAGGAGGCACAGTCATGACGAGAAAAACCATTTTGCTGTTAGCCGTACTTTTTCTTTCGATCACTGTCGGACGTTGGGCGAACCACACGCCCGTCGGTGCCGCCGCTTTCGTAGACCGCGTGGCTGACCCGTCTGAATTGTCAGCGGCTTGCCGTTCCACCGCCACCGTCACCGAGGTGAGTGTCGTTGATAGCGGCCCCACGTCAGAGACCTTTTTGGTGAGGTGGTCGTCCGGCATCGCTTGCCAGACCGCCGCCGGAGTGACAGTCGAGGCGACGTTCCGCGACGGTTCAAAAGGGAGCAAGACGGAAGTCATTAACGGATCAAGCAGTCAGGCGTTGATTAAGGTGAACGGTTCGCGCGCTGACAATCGCGCCAATCGCACCAACGTGACAGTGATCGTGAACGGCGAGCAAACCGGGACGGCGACGAAGGTCGTAAACTTTTAAGCAAGCCTTTGAACAGTGAGGACAAAGCGATGAATACACGACAAATTTTCTTTTTGATCTGCGTTGGGTTGGTGGCGTGGCTGGGTTTCTCTCACGGATGGATGACCCGCGATGCTGTCGTTGCTGCACCGATTGCGGCTGAAGGCTGCGCCGCCAATGTGCAAGTCAACAGCATCGAGCGGTTAGAAATCGGTACGGTCAGCGAAACCTTTTTGGTGAAGTGGGCGACGACTTCGGGTTGCGTCCAGAGCTTTAACGTCACGTTGACGATCAGGCGCTCTGATGGTTCGACCCGCGACGAGACACAGAAATTTGAGGGCAGCGTGCGGCAGGGGTTGTTCAAGCTGTTGGGCAAACGCGATGACAAGCTGACGACGCAGGCCACCGCTACGGTGAGAGCGTCGGGCATCCTCGCCGCCAAAGCCACTGATGCGAAAGCCCTCAACACCGCCACGGCTGCGCCTTTGGGAAACGGCACCGGGTCGAATAACCCTAAGCCCGCGCCGACGTTTCGCTTGTCGGGGCAGGTGCGCAACAAAAAAGAAGGAAATCAGATTCAAGGTGCGACGATCACCTTTGAGTTGCTCAACAACAATGAACGCAAGGCTCCGCAACCGGTCGAGACCAACGCGCAAGGCCGCTGGACGCAGGATGGTTTCCCCGTCGGTACGAAAGTGCGTGTGACGGCAGTCAAACGCTTTCTCGTGACCGAACCGGTTGCGCAAGTCGTCACGCAAACCGGCGCGGTTGATTTCGTGATGTTTTCGCCTGACAGCAACAAGCCTGCCGCTCTTACCTTCAGCGTCAAAGGCATTGCTCAGTTGAACTCACAAAAAGGGCAAACGCCTGTTGCGGGAGCCACCGTTACATTTTTCGTTATCAATCCGAATGGCGTCGCGCAACCCAACGTGCCTGGCCCGGTGACGACGCAAGCCGACGGTTCGTGGCCGCAGAACGGCTTTACCGTAGGCGTTAGCTATCAAGCCCGTGTCGCCAAGTCAGGCATCAATTTCGGTTCGGCCAGCGCGAATTTCACCGGCAACACTGCCGGACAAACGATCACTGATCTCGGCTTTATCGGCTCGCCTGCTACGGGGCCGACGCCTACGCCGAAGGCTGCGCCTACGCCGCCGCCGCCCACTCCGCTGCCGACCCCAACGCCAGCGCCGGGCGGAGTGTTCAGCGCGAAAGGCAAGGCCGTTTCAAAAGCGCCTGACGGATCATTGCTGCCCATCGCTGGTTGCGCTGTGACCTTTCAAATTCTCGATGCGAAAAACATTTCGCAACCCAAACTGCCGGGTTCAGTGACGACGCAAGCGAACGGCCAGTGGACGCAAAGCGGTTTTTCGGTGGGCGTGCTTTATCAAGTCAAAATTTCAAAGACAGGAGTGCTGTTTCAATTCAACACGCAAAACCTGTTTGGCAATTCCAACGGACAAAGCGTGACGCTGCCTGCTTTTGGCGGGCAGTTGCAATGACGAATGGTGAGACAGGCTTCCGGTCAGTCGCTTGATTGACCAAGAGACAGACTAAAACCAATCTAGTCGCAGGGATCGCCAACTTTCATCAAAGCTGGCGGCAGTTGCTCTGAATTTTTTCCCACAACCTTAAGGAGGACTCTATGAAACGCACATTTCGCACGAAAGCATTCACCTTGATCGTCAACAGCTTGTTGATTGGCCTCATGCTGAACGGCTGGACACAAGCACAAACCAGTAAGAAACCCACACCCACACCCACTCCAACCCCTGAAAGAAAAGCCCCGCCCGAAGACCCGATCTTACGGCGTGAGGGAAAGAGCAAGATCGTTTTCAAACCGGGGTTTGAAGTAGTCAAACAATCAGACAATCGCGGCGTGGTGATGAAAAAAGGCGCCAGCATCAAAAGCGGTTCTACGTTGGTGGCAACTATCGAATGTCAATGTAAACCAGATGGTAGCGGTACGACCGGAGGTTGTGCCGGGAAAATAACAGGGCTTACTTTTACTTGTACGGCCTCGGGCGGTTGTTCCTGCGAATTAGTCTTTGTCCCGGTGAAGTAGTGAATGGCCCCTGCATCAAAACAGTTGTCATCACACCTAAGGTGTAGTGACCAAACTTTTATCGAGAGAAACTCATGACACATCATTTCAAACACATACTCACGGCGGCGCTGTTGCTCGCCGGGTCTTTCACGGCCTTGGCGCAAGTTCAGAGCAACGTTCAGGTTAACCAAAACAACTTCGAGATCAACCCGCTGTTGGGCGCGCCGACGGTCACCATCACCAAAGCGGGGCGTAAGAGTGAATCTGTCGTACTCGTTCAATGGTCGGTCGTGAAGCCCACGTTGACCCAGATTCTTGATTTCGATTTAGCGATAGAATTGCGCTTTGAGGACGGCAAAATTGGCAACGCCAAACTCAACGACGTAGCCGGTAATTTGCGCGAAGCCATCGTGGATACGCCGGGCGACGGCTTTCCTGTGGCGAGCATCAAAACCACGCTCATCACCACCTTCCACACCCAAACGACGTTGACCGATACAGATACCTTTACGATTCCGGCGGCCAGCAGCACGCAGCCGCGTCCCACAGGCAATCCCATTGACTTGCTGTCGGCCACGAAACTGGCGCAGTGCGACGCGGGCAAGGATTGTTTCGAGGTCAAATGGTCGGCCAATCCCAATCGCCCCAGCATCGTTAGTTTCAATGCCTTCAATGTGAAGCTGAATGTCGGCTATTCGAGCGGCCAGACGTTGTCAGGCAGCGCCAATGCCGCTGCCGCGCAACGTCAGGTCATCATCAAACTCAATAAGCCCAGTCAGGGGACGCCCGCGACGGCCAATGTGACGCTGAATGCGGCCACTACGATTGCCGGTTTGGTCAGTGCGGTGAAATGACAAAGTGAGAGGCAAGCCAGTTTCAGAGGAACTCGCCTGCCATGTGAATCTGCTCGTAGTTGAATCAGGAGGAAGATGCGAATCATGCGCGGATGTATCTCGTATCCAAACTTGTGGCGCAGTTGCGCCTTTAGCTTGTTGCTTATCGCAACTTTGTTGACGGTGCGTCACGCAGCGGCACAACAAGTGCCGCTAACGATGACGGCTAGCTTTGTTGATAAAACTATCGCGCCCAATGAGACGATTGAGGTGCACGCCTCGCGTCCGCTCACGGCGAGCGAAGGCCGATTGGCGATGATCGTGGGCGCGACTGATTTGACGGCGCTTTGCACGGTGACAGCGGAGGGTTTGCAATACGGCCCACCCGCGTTGCCGCTGCCGGTGGGCGAAAGCGAAGTCAAAGTGTTTTTAGTTTCGCCGACGGAAGTGTGGACGGAAGTGGTGCGCTTCAAGTTGGTGGTGGCTGCGAACGCGACGCCGGTCGTGCCGGTGTTGTCGGACGGACAAGGAGTAAACGGCAACGGACAAGCAGGCGCGCAACCAGTACCTACGCCGATCAAGCGTGTGTTGGGTTTTGATAAGTTCGAGACGACGCCGGGCTTGAATGTCGGTATGAAATCGCAATTCGCTGAAACACATTTTCCTGATTCGAATAAGCCCGAACGTGCGCACTTTGCCGACGCGACGTTGCAAGGCACATGGCGCAGCGAGATGGCGCGCGGCGCATGGACGATGAATCAGCAGTTCGACATTGTGGGGTCGAGCTTTCGCAACGAAGCCTTGCGCTTCGGCCAATTGCAACGCGAGGCGCCGCTCGTTGATCTGTCGTCTTATCAAATGCAATTTCAAAATGGCACGCGCAAGTTGGTGATGGGGCATTCCAGCGCAGGCGCGCAGCGTCACTTGCTGAATAACTTCGGTTCGCGCGGCTTTAACTTTACGTTGCCGATCAACACGCGGCTTGACCTGACAGCGGTGG
>JANNUY010000195.1:0-2776 GCA_031414155.1 Acidobacteriota bacterium | reverse complement strand
ACCATGCGGCGTTTGGTCGAGGGATTATCCCAGGAGGTAATAAAAGCCAGGCGCGGAATATTTAAATTATAGGCGGCAGCGGTCACCGCCGGTTCCTCATAACGAAAGGTTCCCGTGGTAAACAGAAATCGAGGACGTTCTTCGCTGAGGCGCTGCGTGGCTTCGGGGCTGCGTTGATAGGTGCACAGCAATTTTTCCAGGCTATTTTCCGAAGCCTGCGCCAGCCCTAAGCGCGCGATGAGCCAGGCGGGATAACGCAACACGCTGACTTGCCATTTAGCTGCCTGATCTTCCAGGTGCTTGCGAAAGCTGATGCGGCTGGGCGGTTCCAGGTGGTAATCCCACACATACTCGTTGAGGCGTCGCAGGTAATTATAAGGAAATTCCCGAAAAGGCCGGGTGACCGGGAAGGGGTCGAGCGTGACCGGATAAGTTTGCAAGATCGGATTGTGATGAGTGTTATGATCCGTTTTGCTCCAGATTGACAGTCGGGCGTGGGGCAAAATCGAAGGTAAGAAACTGGAATAGAGCAACACTCTTTCGGTCAGCAGCGACGATGAAATAGCGACAATCTTGGGTGGAAGTGAACCTGCGGGCATTGCTTTAAGTTAGACGGAAAATTACGAGGGGTTGGAAGCAGTTACCTGCCAGCGCGGTGGCGGCATCAACAGCGAACGACTGATGCCTTGATCCTGCCCGACGACATCCAGCAACAGGCGTTCTGATTCTTTTCGTTCTTCGATGCCGGCGGTGTTATAGCCGGTGAATTTCAGGTGAAAGGTATATAAGCCTGACGACAGCCACAGCGCGGGAAATTGGATGAGCATTTGATGCACGCCCGCCGCTAATTCTGCGCGGTTTAATTGTTCAAACTCAATGCGCTGATGAATGATTTGATTGCCGACGGCGTCGTTGGCGATAGCAAAAAGATAGCCGCGCGTGAGCGTGTGTTCTAACTCAAGCGAGCCTTCCAGCGCGAAAGGCGCTTCGTTGCTGGTGGTCGCGGGTTCGTTGGGCTTTTGTCCCTGCAACCTGACATAACGCCAGCGGGTTCCGCGCAAGGTTTCGTCCGCGACGGCGGTAGCCACAGTTTCGCTGTAATGCGCCAGCCCTTCGTTGACGCTGCCGCGATAAACCAGCTTGCCGTTGCTCAACACGAGGCTGGTTTGGCAAAGCTCTTTGATGGCGGCGAGGTTGTGGCTGACAAAGAGGACGGTGCGCCCTTGCGATGCGACGTTTTCCATCTTGCCGATACATTTTTTCTGGAAGGCCGTGTCGCCGACCGCGAGTATCTCATCCACTAACAAAATTTCGGGTTCGAGATGCGCGGCCACCGAAAAAGCCAGCCGCAAATGCATGCCGCTGGAATAACGTTTGACCGGCGTATCAATAAATTTTCCGACTTCTGAAAATTCGACGATCTCATCGAATTTGCGTTCGATGTCGGCGCGGTGCATGCCGAGAATCGCGCCGTTCAGGAAGATGTTTTCGCGTCCGGTGAGTTCGTGATGAAAGCCGGTGCCGACTTCGAGTAACGCGCCGATGCGTCCGCGCATGTCGGCGTATCCGCGCGTAGGTTCGGTGATGCGTGCCAGCAATTTCAATAACGTAGATTTGCCCGCGCCATTGCGCCCGATGACGCCGACGACTTCACCGCACTTAATCTCGAACGACAGGTCGCTGACGGCCCAAAAGGTGTCGTTCTGAGCGCGCGCGGCCTTCGGTTTCATGAGTCTGCCAAAGCCGTGAGCGAGCGTGTCGCGCATGGTTTTATATTTTTCAGGCCGCAAGCCAATGCGGTATTGCTTGGAAAGTCCGTCAACGCGGATAGCGATGTCGTTATTCATAACCAGACCAGAGGATGAGACGCATTGAGCGAGGAGGGTTTTCGCCACAAAAAAGCACAAACAACACAAAAAGAATTTTCCCGCTGAGATTTCTTTTTGTGGCTTCTGTGCCTTTTTGTGGCGAAAACCCTCCTCGCTCAATGCGTCTCATTAAACTTTTTCCCACGATAAGATCGGCGAAATCACGCCGGGGCGTGAGCGTTCGTGCAAGCTGTTCCAGAAAGGCGATTCGCCGTGGTCGAGCAGCATTTTGAATTGCAACGCCGCGTCCTCGCGTACGATCCATTTCAGGTTGTGTAACGAGACGCGCGGTTGAATATGAAACGTGCCGTGATTGAGCAAACCGCGCGGAATCGTGCAACGCCAGACGTTTTCGCCGAGGTGTTGCGGCAAGTGCTGTTCATACGGCGCATCGGTTTGGTAACTGCGCAACACCACATCGCCGAAAGTGGTGGTGAGATCGAAACCTACGCAAAGTGAAGTGTCGGGTTTGCGCAGGTCGAAACGAAATTTGATGGTGAGCGCCTTCCCGGTTTGAAAGATGCCACTCGTGCTGCCGTCTTCGTCGGTGACTGACATACTTAACAAACGCAAGGTGTCATCGCCGGGCACTTGATCGTCAGGCCAATGATGAACGCAGTCGCGGTCTTCTAGCCCCGCCAGATAACTCGCAATCACGGTTGACGTATCGTCGAAGGCTTGCACGCGCCCGCCTTTCAAATGCAGCGTACGTTGCGAGAGCGATTGCACGGCTTGCATGTTATGGCTGACGAATAGCACGGTGCGGCCTTGTTGCGTTACGTCCTGCATTTTCCCCAAACACTTTTTCTGAAAGGCCGCGTCGCCGACGGCCAGCACTTCATCCACCATCAAAATATCGAGTTCGAGATGCGCTGCGACGGCGAAAGCGAGCCGTAAGTACATGCCCG
>JANNUY010000194.1:0-3278 GCA_031414155.1 Acidobacteriota bacterium | reverse complement strand
GCGGCAGCGCATCGAAATGTTGCAGATGACCAAGCTCGAACTCAGCGAGATGGTTTCCAAAGAAATGGTCGAGAACCCCATTCTCGAAGAACTCTCGCCTGACGAAACTGCTATCCCTGCGGATCTCGCCAACATTGATTTCACTGAAACACCTACGCTGTCGGGGCTGAATAGCACCGAAGCGGGCGGCAGCACGGTGGGCTTGAACGGCGACGAGACGAATTATGAAGCCGCGACCTATGAGCCGGGCGACAACAGTCCGCTGAATAATTACGAAGCGAGCAATTATGACGCGGCGACGGCCTACGAAGATTTCGGCGGCAGTGGCGAAGCTCCGAACACAGAAAGTTTCAATGAACGCGCGGCTGAACCGATGGGCGAAGGCGGCGAGGCTAACGAGCCTGAAGTCGGCCAACGCGATGCGTTTGATGAAATAGATTTCGGCCAAACCTTTGAAGATTATTTAGACCCCGGCTATCGCACGCGCGAGACTGAAGTGAAAGAGTCGCCTTCGTTCGAACAATTCCTGAAGACTGAAGACCGGCTTTACGATTACTTGATGTGGCAAGCGCGGATGTCCATCTTTCCTAGCCAGCGTTTGCGCGCCGCCGCCGAAGCCATCATCGGCAATCTTAATGACGACGGATTCATTGACGGTTCGCTCGAAGAAGCCGCCGCGATGGGACGTTTCACGCCCGAAGAAATGCAGAAGGCGCTGAAAATCGTTCAGCAATTTGACCCCACGGGCGTCGCGGCGCGCGACTTGCGCGAATGCCTTTTGTTGCAACTCGAAGCGCGCGGTCACGGCGAACGGCTGGCCTGCCGGATGATCCGCGAACACTTCCACGAACTGCAAAACCACAAGCTGCCTGACGTAGCGCGCAAGCTCGGCACAACGCCTGAAATCGTACTCAATGAACTCAAACTCATACGCGAACTCGACCCGCGTCCAGGCCGCCGTTATGCGCCGCCCGAAACCAATTACATTGAGCCAGAGGTTTACATCGAAAAAATCGAAGACGATTACTTGATTCGTTTTAACGATGACGGCCTGCCGCAACTGCGCATCAGTCGGCAATATCGCAAGATGCTCCAGAACAAAGAGACGACCTCGAAAGAAGAACGCGATTTCATCAGGGACAAAGTGCGTTCGGCAATTGACCTGCTCAAAAATATCGAACATCGCAAACAGACGATTTATAAAGTCTGCGAACAGATCGTCGTGCGGCAACGCGACTTCCTTGATTACGGCGTAGAGCATATTCGCCCAATGATGCTCAAAGATATTTCTGAAGACATCGGCATGCATCTTTCGACCGTGTCGCGCGTGGTGAACGGCAAGTACGCGCACACGCCGCAAGGCGTCATCGAATTGCGCCGCTTTTTCACCGAAGGCATGACCAACGACGACGGCGAAGAAGTCTCGACCCGCATCATCAAACTCAAAATCAAAAAGATGATCGAAGCCGAAGACCCCAAAGAACCCATGACCGACGATCACATCGCCAAAATTCTCGCGGGCGAAGGGCAAAAACTTTCACGCCGCACCGTCGCCAAATACCGAGATCAACTTAAGATTGCAGGTTCGCGCGAACGGCGACAGGTCGTTTGATGGCAGATTATGAGATGGCAGATGGCAGATTTACTGACAACTGAATAGCTAGCCGCGCTTGCTTGGCTGCCCCACAACACAGGCACGACTTTTTTGGCGGACTCACCATTCGCTGTAATTTGTTTCTATAAGACAAAAGGAGAACGCGGGATGAAAATCGAATACACCGGACGCAATTTCACGGTCTCACCGGCCATCAAAAAACACGTCAACGAACATTTCAAAAAAGTAGGCGAGTTTCTCAACGGCGACTCTAAAGTGCATGTAATCCTCGTGGTCGAAAAACATCACCGCAACGTTGCTGAAATTGTTGTCAACTGGCAACACCATACGCTCACGGCGACGGCTGATACTGAAGACATGTACAACTCGACGACGCAGGCCATCGAAAAGTTGCGCCGTCAGGTCGTCAAGCTGCACGACAAAATCGTTGATCGTAAAAACGCAACGCGCGGCTTGAAATCTCTCGCCACCACCACTGATGTCGCACCTGAACCTAATGCCCCACGCATCATCCGTTCGCGCCGTTACGCCGTGAAACCGCTCACGCCCGACGAAGCCCTGGTCGAAGTCGCGGCTTCACCCGATCAGTTTCTCGTCTTCCGCGACGCCGAAACCGACCGCATCGGCGTTCTCTATAAACGCAAAGACGGCAATTTCGGATTGATTGAACCCTAGTCGGTTGTCGGTTGTCAGTTGTCGGTTCGTTCGGCAACCGGCAACCGACTACCGGCTACCGACAACCGAATTATGACGCCTCAACTCATCATCATCACCGGACTCAGAGGCTAAGGCATGACGTCGGCCATGAACGTATTCGAAGACCTCGGATACTTTTGCGTAGACAACCTGCCCGTCGAATTGATTCCTAGTTTCGTGCAACTGTTCAATCACAAAGAGTCGAACATCACGCGCGCGGCGCTGGGCGTGAACATCCGCGAAGGCCGCTTTCTCGACAGTTTTCCGAATGTGTATTCAAAGCTGCGTGGACGTTCTGATCTCGATTTAAACGTGATCTTTCTCGAAGCCAGCGATGCCGTCTTGCAGCGCCGTTATAGCGAAACGCGCCGCCCGCATCCGCTGGGTGAAGGCCGCGTGTTCGAATCGCTTCAGGAAGAACGCGCCAAACTCGCGCCCATTCGCGGCCTCGCCGACGTAGTGATTGACACTTCCGATCACAACGTACACACGTTGCGCGAGTCGTTGAAAAAACGTTTTGCGCCCGAAAACAAATCCGCCGAGATGGAACTCAACGTGTTGAGTTTCGGCTTCAAATACGGCGTGCCGCTTGACGTAGACTTGTTGTTCGACGTGCGTTTTTTGCCAAACCCATATTTCGTGCCTGAGTTACGTGAACTCACCGGCAACGACGCGCCCGTGCTTGAATACTTGCAAAAAACCACCGAGGCACCCGAAACGATCAAACGATTCAGCGACTTGCTTGATTACCTGATGCCGCTTTATCAACGCGAAGGGAAAAGCTACGTCACCGTTGGCATCGGCTGCACGGGCGGCAAGCACCGCTCCGTTGCTGTTGCCAATGCACTCGGACAACATCTGAATCAAACTGGTTACCACGCGCGCGTGTCGCATCGAGACGTTAAGAAATAAGTGCGGAATGCGGAGTGCGGAGTGCGGAATGCGGAATGAAGAAGTGGGAGAGAAC
>JANNUY010000193.1:0-4329 GCA_031414155.1 Acidobacteriota bacterium | reverse complement strand
TTCAATCCGGCGGCATATTCGGTCGTCCAATAACCACCGTGTTTGTGGCGCGAATCTTTGCCCCAGCGGTCATTGACGACGACTTCGTCTTTGTTGGCGGTTTCGTTGAAAAGCCACGCAAGCAAGGCTTCGCTGCCCCATTCTTTCGAGTCCATGTCCCACTCGCCGTCGCTGAAGATGATCGCGGGTTGGTAGCGTGTGACTACGTCTTTGAATTGCGGCGTCATGTGTTCGCGCACATAACGCGCACGGTCGGTTTTCCAGAGCGGGTTGTACCACTCATAAAGCGAATAATAGAACCCGAACTTCAGCCCTTCGGCGCGTGTGGCGTTGGCGAGTTCGCCGAGCAGGTCGCGCTTGGCACCGACTTCGACCGAATTCCACGGACGCCCCCAGGTGCGGCTCGCTTCGGCGCTGGGCCACAGCGCGAAGCCTTCGTGATGCTTTGAAGTCAGCACGACGTATTTGATCCCGCCGCGCTTGAACACATTCGCCCATTGTTTCGCGTCGTAAAGTTCAGCTTTGAATTGCGGCGCGAAATCCATGTAATCGAAGCCGTATTGCTTTTGATGAAACGCCCGCCACGGCGCGAACTTGGCTTCGTTGCCCGCGATGCGGTTCCAATACCATTCGGCGTATTCGCCCACCTGCCCATAGCCCGGAACCGAATAAACGCCCCAGTGAATGAACACGCCGAACTTGGCGTCGAGAAACCATTGCGGCGTCGGGCGTTGATCGAGCGAGTCCCACTTCGCCTCGTAGCGCTTGCCTTGCGCCAACGCCGACGAAGCGAGCAAGCCGATGATGAGTAACAAATGAGTTAATGAGTGATGGTGTTTCATGATTGCCTAAAACGTAGGGCAGGTTCTGAACCTGCCCTACCAAATGTTTCGTTAAACTTCGAGTTTCCACGGCGCGCGATATTTCGCCTTGAGATAGGGTTTGACGTTCGATTGTTTGACCGTCCAGTTCTTTTCGTCCCATTCGAGCATCGTTTTATGGCGCATCGAAAGGTTCGCCAGAATGCACGCCGTCGAAGAGCGCACGCAGGTTTCGATGTCGCTGGTCGGCTTGGCGCGCGACTTCACGCACTCAATGAAATTCTTCCAGTGCGGCACGTTCAGGTCGCGCATCTCGGCGTTGTTTTCAAAAGTTTGTGCTTCGACTTTTGAGTTGCGATTGGGAATCAGCCAGCAACCGGCACGGGTGACGACCACGTTGGCATCAGTGCCGTGAATCGAAGTCGCCGCGCCTTGTCCGGCAAACATCGGCATTGGGTTCGCGGTGCGACTTTCATAGGTCAGCATAAATTTCGGGTAAGTGAACGTCGCCACCATCGTGTCGGGCGTATCGGTGTTGTCGTCTACGAACAGCTTGCCGCCTTGCGTCGAAATCGTCGTCGGCATCGGTTCGCCGAAGCATTGATGAACGGGGTCAATCAGGTGTACGCCCCAGTCGGTCATCGCGCCGCCCGCGTAATCCCAAAAGTAACGAAACGTCGGAAAGGACGTGACGCCTACGCCCCAGCGGTTAAGGTTGAAGGGCACTTTCGGCGCGGGGCCGAGCCACATATCCCAATCCAAACCGGCAGGGACGGGGCCGTCGGCGGGTCTGCCCCAACCGGCTTTTTTGACCGCGCCGCTTTGCCACGTATGCACGAAAGTCACTTCGCCGAGGATGCCGCTTCTGACGAGTTCCGCAGCTTTTTTGAAATAGCCGCCTGAGCGTTGCATCGTCCCGGCTTGGACGACGCGATTATATTTGCGCGCGGCCTGCACCATCTTCTGGCCTTCTTCGACGTAAACCGACGAGGGCTTTTCGACGAAGACATCCTTGCCCGCCTTGCAGGCTTCGATTGCCATATAGGCGTGCCAATGATCGGGCGTCGAAATACAAACCGCGTCAATAGATTTATCCGCGATGATTTCGCGGAAGTCTTTAATCGCTCTGACAGTCTTGCCGGCTTTGGCGGCGGTGGCGACGGCTTTGTCGAGATGCGGTTGATAGACATCGCATATCGCGACGGGTTCGACGGTGTCGGTTAGTTTCAACG
This sequence comes from Acidobacteriota bacterium, assembly GCA_031414155.1. Taxonomy (GTDB): domain Bacteria; phylum Acidobacteriota; class Blastocatellia; order RBC074; family RBC074; genus JACPYM01. The sequence goes on along the minus strand of JANNUY010000193.1, from coordinate 2,276 downwards.
CGTGCCCCAGATTGCTCGAACCCATCGCGCCGACGCCGATGTGTCCGACGGCGACGCGATCGTTCGCGCCTTTGACGCGCCCGGTGAAAAGGGAAGTCGTGAGCGCTGCGCCAGCGCCTTTGAGAACATCTCTGCGTTCGATCATTGCTGCTCCTCGTGAAGTTTCAGCCGCGTGCGGGCGGCCTTGAGTTATAGAGACTTGTTGGGTGAAAAGTTGAGGTCGCATTGTCAGGGCATTTTCGCTTGCGACGCAAGCGCCTTTGGCTGAAGCGGCGCTGGCAGGGTAATCTGCCCGTCGAATTACGTTCCCCCCTCTTTCTTGAGCGTTGTTTTGCCTATGCCTTTTTTTCGTATTTTGCGTGCCGATTTAGGTTTGGAGATTACGCGACTCGTGCGTGACCGCGTACTCGTTGGTCGTGCGTTAGCGAATGATCTGGTCGTCAACGGCGATTTTGTCGCTATCAGCCATTGCGGCGTTTGCTGGCACAATGACGCTTATTGGCTCACCAACTTTGCTGCTGCGGGTACGCGGTTGAACGGCCTCGAAATCAAACACGCCTTGTTATTGCCGGACGATGTGATTGAGTGCGGCGCTTATCGCTTGCATGTGAAAGCCTTTGCTGAGGGCTTGCAGTTAGAAGTTCACGCCAACCTCAATCAACCCGCGCCCGTTCTTGAAGCGCGACCCGAACCAACGACAGAGCAGCAAACGGCGTTAGACGATTACTGGCAAGCGCAACGCAGCGCAGCCGGTATGGATAATCTGATTGATGATAGTGCGGCGTCAGGCCAATGGCGGCCCACGATCTCGCACGAAATTCCTGAAGCCAAAGCGCCGTCAGTTTTCTTCAAACATTTCATCGGGCGTTTCAAAAGTGTTTTTGTGTTGCGCCTTGTGCTGGCGGTGCTGGCGCTGTTGGCTATCACGGCGCTGGTGTTTCCGCGCGCTTTTGCGCCGGGCGGAATTTCAAAAGCGCATAAAAGCGGCACGAGCAAAGCCGCCGCGCACGCGCGCCAGCCTGTTACCAGCCAATGCCTGAGTTGCCACGGCGTTATGAGGTCAGTGCAAAGCCGTTGCATCGCGTGTCATACGACCGAGAGCTTTCAGCCTGCGCTTTCTGGTCAACATACCAAGCTCAACTTGCAATGCGCCGCTTGCCACGCAGAGCATCGCGGCGCGTCGGCTTCGGTGAGGCAAGTCGCGCAAACGGCTTGCACGGATTGCCATCAACTCGCACCGTCGGCGCAAGGCAAGCTGCACGGTGCAGCGGTCACTTATCCCGTCAACGCTTTTGGCGTGTGGAGTTGGGACGGCCTTTCCGCTCAGGCGTGGCAACAATACGAACTGCCGAGCGTACCGTCTGATTACACCTTGCGCGAACAGTTTCACATGCTGCACGGCGAAGGCCGCACCGCCGGACGCACGCGCTGCACCGATTGCCACCTTGCCGGAGCAGCGCCTGAACAACTCAAGCAAAACGTCCGCGAATCTTGCGCGCAATGCCACGCGATAAAACCTGCGTTTGCCACAGAACTCACTCGCATTCAATCGCCCAAGCAAGGCGCAGCGAACTGTTTTGAATGTCACGCCCAACACGGCACCGCACGCGACGCGAAAGCCAACGTGCGAAAATGAATGGCGGTTCGGAAACGTCCTGCCATTTTTCACTATTCACTGTTCACTTTTAACGGATGTTACGCGATTGGATTAAGAGAGACTCGCTTGACGTGTTCTTTGCGCCGGAGGCGCTGTGGATGGTAGCCGGTGGTGAAACCACCGGTGCGGCAGTGAAAGAATCAAGCGCCCCGGCAGGGGCGCGGGACTCACATTAAGCGTAATCATCACTTCACGTCCGGCGTCCCTGCCGGGACGCGAAATGGCTTCCTGATCTGACCGGTGGTTTCACCACCGGCTACCATCCACAGCGCCTCCGGCGCAAAGAACTCGTCAACCCCAAACTTCGCATACTGACCGCGTAACATCAGCTTTTAACTCACAAGATGCCTGAATTACCTGAAGTAGAAATGGTGGTGCGCCACCTGAAAAAACTGATGACGAAACGCACGATCGCGAAAGCGCAATTGCATTTGCCGAAACTGGTGAGTGACGTGACGCCGCGCCAGTTTGCCGCAGCCTTGCGCGGCGCGCGCGTAACGAGCGTGACGCGGCGTGGCAAATACATTCTGAGCCATCTCGATAACGACCGAACGTTGCTGACGCACTTGGGAATGACGGGCAGGTTTCTTTATGTCGGAGCGCAAGACGTTGCGCCGAA
>JANNUY010000192.1:0-3351 GCA_031414155.1 Acidobacteriota bacterium | reverse complement strand
TGCCGCCCGCGATGCGAGCGCGCAAATCACTGCCGCCCGTGTCCATTCTGCTTCCGTCAGGATTGAGGGCCGCCAGGGCTTGAAAGTTGCCGCCCGCCACAAAGCCCGTACCGGTACCGTTCGAGCCGGCGCGAATCACATACCGACAACCTGGCGTGAATTTATAAGCATTGCCACACGCAGCCGATCCGGGGGGCTTATTGAGCGGAATGAAACTCGCGGGGTCTTGCAAGGCGCTCAACGGAACCCAGTTACAAACCGTATTGATGACGCTGTCATTGCTCAACACCGGCGGCGTTCCCTCTGGCGCGTCGGCTGACGCAGGCAGCACACCATTCGGCGTGCGCATCGCTACTGACTCGCGCGTCACGCCCAACAGGGTTTTTCCGATAGTGACTTTCGTGAAAACACCGCGGACGGTATGCAACGGAATTTTTACTTTAATAAAACGAATGCCCCCTGCATGCGTTTTGGCCGTCGCTTCGCTTTGACCGGTTCCGCTGCCGTTAAACTCAGTATAATTTGCGGCGAAGGTCACGTCCGTACGGGTAAACGCGATGGGCGTCCCCCAATCATAGCTGTTCGTTATAGCCAACGCTCTGTCAACCGCCGCCGCTATCCCGCCTTTGGTTCCGTCCAACGCGGACGCTCCGGCACGGGCCGACGCATCGGCAGCATTTTGTAACTCAACCCCCGCCGTCATCTGATGGCTGATATCAACCGCCAGCGCACCGGCTCCTAAAAAGGCAATGGCTCCTAACGCAACAATCGGTAAAACCGAACCGCGTTCCTTTGCACGCCCGGCCTTCCGCACCAACCTATTTTCAAAAAAACAGCGCAACTTCCTGAAATAATTTCCTGACTTCATCGCCTGATCTCCTTTTTCCCTTACACCATGCGGTTTACGCATTGACACGAAGTTAATGACTTGCTGGTCGGCCTGACAGTGGGGGGCGCTTCGCAGTGATCGCACGCATAAGCAATCAACCGCCAAGCTATCAGGCAGCAGCGTGAAGGCACGCGCGCGACGCATATCGCGCACGGCCCCAGACAAACTAATTTATCGCTTTTCGTGGGAAGGACTGAGCTGTTTGTGATGGTGACAGATTCTCTTGCGCGGCACGAAAGAGAATCAACAGCATTTTCTGATTCTGTGAGAACTCGCACTTCTTAGTGGAAACCCTGGGAAGGCATTACATCAATATCTTAGCCATGCAGTGCTGCACGCTAAATCTTTAGCCTCAGACCTTGCTGCCAACGCGGCTTGTTTTCTAACCCGGCTTGTATGGATGCAAAGCGGTAAGTATGATTCCTGCACTTTCAACGAAGAGCCTTCTGTATAAAAGACGCGCTTTTCTATAACCCAATCACAAGGAACGAAATTATGAGTATGGAAGCGCTCGGAATGGTCGAGACGAAAGGTTTCGTCGGCGCGGTCGAAGCCGCTGACGCAATGGTCAAAGCGGCGAACGTCGTGTTGGTCGGCAAGGAATATATCGGCGCGGGTCTGGTGACGATCTTCGTGCGCGGTGACGTAGGCGCAGTCAAAGCCGCCACCGACGCCGGAGCCGCCGCCGCCCGTCGCGTCGGCGAACTGGTTTCGGTTCACGTCATCCCGCGTCCGCACATCGAAGTCGAACGCGTGCTGCCCGCCACTAAACATCAACTCACAGGCAACGAACCGAAAGCGTTGACCGAGGGCGGCGCTTAATTTCTGTCGAAATAAATCGCAAAGGGACAAAGTAACAAAGGGGCAACATAGGCTTATCAAATCAGAAAAGCCTTTGCCTCGTTGTTCCTTTGTCCCTTTGTGTTGAGAAAGTTTTTAGCAAGCTCTAAGCAGATGCCCGATCAAGACCTGCAATCCATTCAAGCCGCGCGCGACTTAGTCGAAGCCGCGCACCGCGTCCAAGCCACTGTCGCCACGTTCGATCAAGCCCGCATTGATGCGATTGGCGAAGCGATGGCGCAAGCCGCCCAGCGCGAATCGCAACGGCTCGGCCAACTCGCGCACGACGAAACTGGTTACGGCAAGCCCGCCGACAAGAACACCAAGAACCTTTTTGCCGCCCAACAGATTCACAACTATTTCAAGTGCCTCAAAACCGTTGGCGTAATCCGCGACTCAGGCTCCGTCGTCGAAATTGCCGCGCCGCGTGGCGTCGTCGCCGCGATCATTCCCTCGACTAATCCGACCTCGACGGCGATCTTCAAGATTTTGATTGCGATCAAATCGCGCAATGCCGTCGTGCTGAGTCCGCATCCATCTGCCGCGCGCTGTGTCATCGAAACCACCAACGTTATGCGCGCCGCCGCCGTGCAAGCCGGATTGCCTGCCGAAGCCATTGGTTGCATCGAACTGACTTCGGTCGAAGGCACCGAAACCTTGATGAAGCACAAACACACGGCGGTGATTTTGGCGACGGGCGGTATGGGCTTGGTGCGCGCGGCTTATTCATCGGGCAAGCCCGCGTTTGGCGTAGGCCCCGGCAACGTGCCCAGCTTCATCGAACGCAGCGCCGACGCGCCCAAAGCCGTCGCCGATATTTTGGCCGGAACCTGTTTTGATAACGGTACGATTTGCGCCTCTGAGCAAGCCGTAGTCGTTGACGCGCCGCTCGATAAAGAAGTCCGCGCGCAATTCATTGCCCAAGGCGCATATTTTTTGAGCGCCGCTGAGGCCGAAGCCCTCGGCAAAATCGTCGTGACTCCGAGTCGCAGCCTCAATCCTAAAATCGTAGGCAAGCCCGCCACACAAATCGCCGAATGGGCGGGCTTTAGCGTGCCGCCGACCACGCGCTGCCTCATCGCCGAGGTTGCTGGCGTAGGACGTGACTTTCCGCTTTCGGTCGAAAAGCTCTCGCCGATTCTGGCTTATTACCGCGCCGACGGCGTCGAAGCAGGCAGCCGCTTGTGCGATGAGATTTTGCATTTCGGCGGCATGGGGCATACGTCTTCAATTCACACGCGTGACCGCAACGTAGCTTTGCGTTACGGGCTGTTGATGCCTACGGCGCGCGTCGTCGTGAATTCGCCTTCTACGCACGGAGCCATCGGCTTTTCGACCGACCTCGTACCTTCTATGACGCTGGGTTTCGTCTCGAATGCGACGCGCTTCACGTCCATCAAATGCAGCGGCGAGATATTGTCTGACGTGACGTTGCCGCCCCACGAACCGCAACCCAACGTCATTGAAGGCGCGAGGTCGGTCGAGAAACCAATCGCTCTCCGCTGTGTTCGCGTATTGGCCGTCGCGTCGTTCCAGGAAACGTAGGGCAACCAACGCATCGAAGAAGTCATGGGCGCTGCGTTCGTGGAGGCCAAGCTGTAAGCGGAGGGTCTCGGCGGTGA
>JANNUY010000191.1:0-9537 GCA_031414155.1 Acidobacteriota bacterium | reverse complement strand
GGAACTTGCTCGCGATTATTGATGCGCTGGATGATTACAAGGTAGAAGACCTGCGTGCTTCTGCGGCGTCACTCCATGCGCTTTTGGGACTCTCACTTAACCCCGCATCATGATCCAAAACTTTCAAAGAACCTGTGTAGTGACTAACGCCACCGGCATTCCCATTCGTCCGGTCGCCGTGGTCATGTTAGAGAGCCACCTTACAAACCGGCGCGGCAACTGGCGACCAGCAACCTATTTCTTTCCCGCCCTCACTCAGGCTATAGTCTGCCCGTCTTGCGATGCCTTTGCGCAGATCACCCCTCGGAGTTGTTTATGCAGACCTCGATGATGAAACCCATTCGCTCCACCCTTATCTTTTTTGCCCTGCTGTCGCTTGCTGCTTGGACGTTTGCGCAAGAGGGCGGTATTCGCATCAAGCTCAAAGCTGAACCTACTGCGGCTCCGACCAAAGCTACGCGCACGTTGGAAGCGGGCATCCGCCCGCCCAGAAGCAGTACTGCGCCACCAGTCAGCCTGACGACGGGCGCCCTGGCCGTCGTATCAGAACCAAAAGCCTCGGTATATCTGCAAAAAGTGGGCGCGCAAACTTACATTGACAAGCAAGAGATTTCCCTCACGCAAAGCCAGATCGTCTTTAACAACCTCAAGCCCGGCAATTATCGGGTTGTGGCTGAGTGCGACGGCTTTGAAGACAACGAAAAGATCGTCGCGGTCAAAGCCAAAATGGTCGAACCCGTTGATTTAAGACTTAAGCTGGAACTTTATGACGTGACGGTCAAAGCCAATATTCCGACCGGCGACGTGAAATACTGCTTGAGCGCGGGGGAGGACCCGAAAAAATACTGCGCAGAGACTCCGCGTTTTGTACGCATTGCCAATGGCAAGGCGACGATTTCCGGCTTGCGCGCGCGCGAATATTTGGTGGACATCAAGGCCGATGACGCCGCATACAAAACCATTCTCGCCGCCATTGATGTCGGCAAAGGCCAGACCGAATTCCCCGTCTCGCTGGAATATGCGTTGTGCGAACAGGTTTTTTCGGAAAGCTGGGTGAGTCTGACCTCATGGGAAGCTCCGGCTACGTGGAAAACCGCGAGCCGCAAACTCACGATCAACGGTGCTGGCTGGGCGATTCCCAAAGACGATTGCCCGCGCCACTTTGCCGACTTCGAACTCACAGCGGATGTGCGATTGCTCAACGAACAGGGCATTGCATTTGTGGTGCGCGCCCTTGATCGAAAAAACTACTACGAGGTTCAACTTACGGGCGCGAAAGCCGCAGAGCCGTTGCTGATGCGCGGCATTGCTCACGTCAACGGCGTAGCTCAACCGTTGGGGCGCGCGGTTCCACTTGATGCGTTTGCACCGAATATGACGGGCAAATATTTCACGGTCGTCATCAAAGCCAAAGGCAATCTGTTCAAAGTTTTCATCAACGACAGTTCAACGGGCGAGGAATTGCCACTTGGCGATTTGCCTGATCCGAGCAAACATTTCGCGCTGGGCGCAGTCGGTGTAGTCGGTCACACCGGCGAACAAACCGAGGTCGCGCGCTTCATCGTGAATCCGATCAAACGGTGAGTCGTGGCTATCCACTAGCCGCTTTTCCCTAGAAAAATATAATTATATTCCCTGAGACAAAACCTCAGCCCGTGACTACAATGCCCGCCAGCTTCGATAACGGCTGATTTTATTGGCCTTTCAGTACGAACCAGTTTAAGGAGAGAGAATCATGCAAAACGCATCTGCGATGGGCCGCGTAGGACTCGCGTTGAGTCTGGCGCTTTACAGCAGCTTCCCGGTGTTTGCGCAAACCGCCGCCAGCAAGAAAACCGAAAAAGCACCGACTGCCGCAAAAGCCGCGCCAAAAGATCAGGGCAAGCCGCTTGCTGAAGAAGAAAACCCCGACTTGATCGGTAAGCGCAATGTCAACAAACATCAAATCAATTTTTATGGGCTGGAAAAAGAAGTCGCCGTGGGCCGCGATTTTGCACGTGAAGTAGATCAATCGGCCAAACTCATTGAAGACCCCATCGTTGTCGAATACATCAACAAAGTCGGGCAAAACCTCGTGCTGCATTCTGACGCCAAAGTGCCTTTCACGATCAAGGTGATTGACGCCGACGAAGTAAACGCCTTCGCCTTGCCCGGCGGATTCTTTTACGTCAACAAAGGCTTGATTCTAGAAGCCGACAACGAAGCCGAACTCGCTGGCCCAATGGCGCACGAGATTGCGCACGTTGCCGCACGGCATGGTGTCGAACAGGCTTCGAAAGGGCAGATTGTTCAATGGGGGACGTTGCCGTTGATTTTCTTAGGCGGCTGGGGCGGATTCGGCGCGCGTCAGGCGGCGAGCCTATTGATTCCGATGGGCTTTTTGAAATTCTCGCGCAGCGCCGAATTCGAAGCCGACATTCTCGGCGCGCACTATATGTGGGCCACGGGTTATGACCCGAACGCACTGGCGAGCTTTTTCGAAAAGCTGCAAACCAAAGACAAAAAGAAACCCGGCACGCTGGCGAAAATTTTCAGCACGCATCCGATGACCGAAGACCGCATCACCAACGTAAACGGCCTGATCTCGCGCTTCCCTGATCGCAGCGAATATACGCTGAACACTTCTGAGTTCAGCCAGGTCAAAGCGCGTTTGATCGGCTTGAGCACGACGCGCATTGCCGGTAAGGCAGGCGGAGCCGATGCGCAAGACAGCAAACGGCCTACGTTGAAACGTCGCCAACCAGGTTCGCCGGATGCGGGCGATGCGAGCGGCGATACGTCCACTGACAAACCGGCAGATCGGCCTACGTTGAAACGCGGCGAAGGCACTGAAAAGAAACCGGAAAAACCGTAAGCACGAAAGCAATCGCTTGAATGAAAGGCAAGGTCGCTCAAACAGAGCCGCCTTGCCTTTTTTCTTTCGGCTACGCCAGAATGATCGGGCTTTAATCATCACTTTCTTTTTCCTGTTAACCAACACCAATCGCTTGGGCGAGAAGTAACGCAAACTATCCAGTTTGTGCAGCTTTCGCCTCGAACGCAGCGATAAGACACGCAAGCCGCACCGCTTGCGCCACTTTTGAGGAGACATTTCGCAATGAAGAGCAAATTATTCGGCGGACTATTGGCAACCCTATTACTCGCGGCATCATTTACGACAGTGGGCACGACAATGGCGCTTTACGCGCAAGCCCCTGCGCCTGCGCAGCAAGCGGCTCCGCAAGCTGCCCCACAAACTACAAAGCCGATTCCGCCCGCACCCAAACTGAAACTCGAAAAAGGCTTTAAGAAAATCTTCGACGGCAAGTCCATGAAGGGCTGGAAGATGGCCGAAGAAAATCAAACTTCGTGGACGATTGAGAACGGCTACATCAAAGCCAATGGCCCGCGCAGCCATCTCTATTACGTCGGCGATGCCGAACCTTTCGTGAACTTTGAATTGAAAGTGGATGCGCTGACCGAGCCGGTATCGAACGGCGGCATTTATATTCATACTGCGTATCAGGCGACCAGTTGGCCGAAACAGGGCTTCGAGGTGCAGGTCAACCAAACCCACGGCGACTTGAAAAAAACCGGCAGCCTTTACGACGTCGTCAACGTGAAAGAAAACTTCGTGCCTGACAATGTCTGGTATACCTATCACATCATCGTCAAAGACAAACACGTCACGATCAAAATCAACGACAAGGTGGCAGTGGACTGGGAACAACCCGCTGACCGTGAGCCAGGCAAAGATTTCGCGCGTATGCTCGACAAAGGCACGTTCGCCTTTCAAGCGCACGACCCCAAGAGCGTAGTGCGTTACACCAACGTGCGCGTGAAACGGCTATAAGAAAAGAACTCAATTAAAAAAGTCAGGGGGACAAAGGAACTAAGGCCGGTTGAGTCAGGCCAAGTTTCATTGTCCCTTTGCTTTGTGCCTTTGCTTGGTGATGAACAAAGTAAGTACACCGGAAACTAAGTACACCGGAAACTAAGTTTCTTTGCATGTATTCTTCGCCGCGTGGCGGCGGCTGAATTTAGGCAGGTCGTTTACGGCCTGTAACGAACGACGTCGGGTTCGCGTCCCAGCGGGACGATTGAAACTGACGCGCCTGATTCAATCGTCCCGCTGGGACGCGCGATTTCGGCTTCGCGCTTGCAGGCCGTGAACGACCTGTCTAAATTCAACCGTCCCGCTGGGACGAAGAGTGAATGCCAAGAAACTTTGTTTCTCGTGTAGTAAATGGCACGAGGTTCAAGTTTTCAGCGCGCGGCCAAACGCTTGGCTGGACTTTCGTGTTTTAGTGGTGCGCAAGTAAGATGCGCGCCATAATCAATTCAATTGAGCAAGAGGAGCAAAAACCTTCGTGCAAATCAACGAACGACAAAAGGATGATGTTTGCATCATGGCCTTAACGATTACGCCGCACGCGCGTGGCCCTTATGAACCATTGCAAACGCTGGTACGCGAGCGGTTGGCTTCGGGCATAAACAAATTCGTACTCGACTTGGGCGCGTGCGAGTGGATTGACAGCGCAGCGTTGGGCGAACTCATCAAGGTTCAGGTTCACGTGATGCGGCAGGCTGGACAGGTGCGCGTGGCGGCGATTCCGGTGAAAGTGAAAGCTCTGCTGGAAGTCACGAACCTGAGTCAGGTGTTCGTGATTTGCGCCGATGAAGCGGCGGCCTTAGCCAGTTTTAGTTAAACCAATCAGGGGAACGGAGAACCGTTGGCGGTTGTTTATTGGCGATTGACCGCGTAAGCTGACCGCCGTTTTACCCCTTCCGTCTCTTACTTAAAGAACAATGAAATATCGTCCTTTGCTGAAAAATTTTCGTGTGCGTCTGCCCGCTTATCAGGCGACGCAGGACTGGGCTTTTGATTGGCTGGCGCAGGCCCATGCGCGCGCCGAAGCTACGCTGTCGGGCAATGAAGCAGCTTATGACGAATGGCAGCCGCGCATGGCCAAACTCGTAAGGCGCTTTGGCTGTTCGCCCAATCACATCGGCGCGCGGCACTCTGAGTTGGAAGATTTCTTGCACACCGAATGGCCGCGCATGCAGGTATTTAACTTGCACGAGAACGCCGACGGGCAAGGCCTCGGTTTGCGCAATGCATTTTTCGCTGATCAGGCCGACCGCGCCGCAATAGATTTTTTCGCGGATGACGAAGAAGCTCCGGCGGATTTGCTGCACGTTTCCTGCACCGGTTACGCCTCGCCCAGCCCGATTCAAAAACTCGTAGACCGTAAAGGCTGGCACCATCAAACGCGCACAACGCAGGTTTATCACATGGGCTGTTATGCCGCCGTGCCCGCGTTGCGTGTCGCCGCCGGTTTGCTCGCCCAGCCGCAAGGCAATACGCCGTCGCGCGCCGAAATCGTTCACACCGAACTTTGCACGCTACATTTCAATCCGCGCGATCATCGGCCCGAACAATTGGTGGTGCAAAGTTTGTTCGCCGACGGACATATTCGCTATGCGATGACGTATGGCGAAGCCGAGACGGCAGCGCGCGATGAAGCGGCGTTTGAGATTCTCGCCGTCCGCGAAGAAGTCGTGCCGGGTTCGCTCGGCGATATGACGTGGGTGTTGTCTGAATGGGGCTTCAGAATGACGCTGGCGCGCGAAGTACCTGAGAAAATTGCCGATGGCTTGCCGAGTTTTTTGCAGCGGCTGTTTGCCGACGGCGACCGCAATTTCGAAGCCGAACGTGAGAACGCGGTGTTCGCAATACATCCGGGCGGGCCGCGCATTATTGATTCGGTGAAAGACCTGCTGCGATTAGGCGAATCGCAAATTACGCATAGCCGCGCCGTCCTATTTGAACGCGGCAATATGTCTTCGGCCACCTTGCCTCACGTGTGGGAACGCGTAGACAAAGACGAGACGATCAAATCGGGTACGCTAATTGTGAGTCTGGCTTTCGGGCCGGGGCTGACGATGGCCGGGACGCTTTTCGAGAAATGCTGAGTTCGCGGTGGTTGTTGTTGCCGTTCGTGCTGCACATGCTGTCTTTGGGCGTAGACGAGTTTTACTTTCACTGGCGGCGCGGATTGCCGCGTTGGGAACGGTTGGGGCATCCGCTCGATACGCTGACCGTATTTGCCTGTCAGGCTTGGCTCTGCTGGCAAGCGCCGACCGCGTTTAACGTCGCTGTTTATGTCGCGCTTTGCGTCGGTTCGAGTTTGTTCATCACCAAAGACGAATTCGTACATCAGCGCCTTTGCACGGCGGGCGAACACTGGTTGCATGCGACGATGTTCCTATTGCATCCGCTGGTGCTGGCAGCTTCGGGCTTGCTGTGGGGGACGGCTTATGGCTTCGCCCCTTTTATTGCCGCCGAAGGTTGGGAAGCCACCGCATTGCGCGGCAACCTCATCATGATTTTTCTTTTCGGACTTTATCAATTTCTGTTTTGGAATTTGGTATGGTCACGGCTCCCTCAGTCAAAAAATCTATCTCACAAAATAACGTCAACAACGAAATCTATCATCAGCTAGGCGCGCGCTGGTATACGGCGCAAGACGACCCCGTAGCCTTGCTGCGCGCCGAATCGCGTGCGCGCAATCCGTGGGTAGCGGCTGAAATCGAACGCGCGTTCGGTACAATGGCGCGCGTGCTGGATGTCGGTTGTGGCGGAGGCTTTCTTTCGAACGATCTTGCGCGGCGCGGCTTCACGGTCACTGGCCTTGACGCTTCGGCAGAGAGTTTGGCGATTGCGCGCGAATACGACGGGACGGGCGCGGTGCGTTATGACTTGGGCGATGCTTATCGTTTGCCTTATGCCGACGCGAGTTTTGACGCAGTTTGCGCGATGGACTTTCTCGAACACGTCGAACAGCCCGCGCGCGTCGTGGCTGAATGCGCGCGCGTACTCACACCTGGGGGACAATTTTTCTTCGCTACGTTTGATCGCAATCCACTGGCCTGGCTTTTCGGCATCAAGGGCGTAGAGCTTTTCGTCAAAAATACGCCGCCGGACTTGCATCAATTGCGCTATTTCATCAAGCCTGCTGAATTGCGTGCGATGTGCGCGGGCAGTGGATTACTTGTCACTTCCCTGCGCGGATTTCACCCAGTCATTAACCGTGCTTTCTGGCGCATGTTGTGGAGCGGGAAAGTGAGCGATGAGTTTTGCTTCGCGTTTGGCGGACCGATTGTGATCGGTTACATCGGCGTAGCAGTGAAATCTTCTCCTGATTAGCAGTACTCAAATTGAAGACGGATCCCTCATCCCTTGCCTTTCATCTCTCATCCCTTCCTCCGTATTTTTACGGAAAAAAAACCGCAATTCAGCGAATGCACAAACCCGCGCAAACCTGCCATCTTGCCTGCCATAGCCACGAGGCAGCGATTCATGAATAATTCGGCGAATTATTCAGCAAATCAAAACGGTTTATCCCGAAGCCCGCATTGGCATCGTCACTGATTACGGTGATGCGACAACGCGGCGCGTGGCTGAGGCGGTCGGTGCGACGGCCTTCGTACTCAAAGAAAACCTGCAAGAGTTAGGCAAGCTGTTCGGCGTTCACGCAGGCGAGGTTCCCCAACTTTCGTTGATCCCCAAAGAGGAGAAAAACTTATGAAACACATCCGTCCTTTCACTTACCGATTATTGTTGTTGTTGTTGTTGTTGTGCGGCGCCGGACTGAGCCTGGCTTACCGGCAGATGCGTCCGGTCGAAGCCGCTCCCGTACTGGCGGCGTTGGTCGTAATCAACGCCAATGACAGCGGCGATGGTTCGTTGCGCAAGGCCATTTTGGATGCCAATGCGATGGCGGGAGATGACACAATCACCTTTGCTACGCCGTTTTTTAGTACGCCACGGACGATTACGCTGACAACAGGCGAACTCGGCATCAACAACTCACCCCTGACGATCAACGGCCCCGGCGCGAACCTGTTGACGGTTTCGGGCAACAGCACCAGCCGTGTGTTTACTATCCAGAACGGTGCTGTGAGCTTGAACGGAATGACGATTACCGGAGGGAATGCCATCAGCGATCAAGGAGGCGGCATTTTCAACCTCAGCGGCACGTTGACGGTGACCAACTCGATCATCTCCGGCAACACGGCAAGTAGCGGCGGCGGCATTCTCAACGCCCTCGGTACGTTGATCGTGAGCAACTCGACCATCTCCAGCAATACGGCAAACGTCGTTGGCGGCGGCATTTTCACCTCTAACGCTACGTTGACGGTGACCAACTCGACCATTTCCGGCAATACGGCCAATAGCAAGGGCGGCGGCATTGACGCCATCCAGAGCCTTTTTTCGGTAAGCAATTCAACCATCAGCGGCAATCGTGTGACCACTGGTAACAACAACGGCGGCGGCATCTGGGCGGGCCCCGGTGGTCTCGCATCCATCAACAATTGCACCATCACCAACAACACGGCGGCGGGTGCGGCCAGCGCGAGCGGTGTTTACCAGGAATTCACCACTGTCACCATACGCAGCAGCATCATTGCGGGAAATGCAAATAATGCCGCGCAGCCTGATGTGGTCGGTATTACCTCCGGCGGCAACAACCTCTTCGGCAATCCCGGCAGCGTCGCCATCGCTGGCACAGATAAAGTGGGTACGGCTAGCCCGCTCAATCCGCAACTCGGCCCGTTGCAAAACAACGGAGGCGTGACGCCAACGCACGCCTTGCTCGGCGGCAGCCCGGCGCTCAACGCGGGCAGTAATCCCGCAGGGCTTACCACCGACCAGCGTGGAGTTCCCCGCGTGTCCGGTGCGAGCGCGGACATCGGGGCGGTGGAAATGCAGGCACTCATTGTTACCAACACTACCGACAGCTTGGGAGCAGGTACGCTGCGCCAAGTCATTACCACCGCCAACGACAACGGCCCTGGGCTGGACGACATCATTTTCGGCATCCCGCCTTTCAACACCACGCAGACCATCAATTTGCTGACCGCCTTGCCCAACATCACGGGCAGCCTGACGATCAATGGCCCCGGCGCAAACTTGTTGATCGTGCGGCGGGCAGATAATGCGCCGGACTTTCGCATCTTCACCATTGCGAGCGGCCTAACGAACGGGGTCGCCATCAGCGGGATGACCATCAATAACGGACGCGCTAGTGCCGGAGGATTGGGCAGCCTCGGCGGCGGCATTCTCAGCCAAAGTAATCTGATGCTGACGGGTGTTCATGTCACCGGCAATCAAGCGCTTAATAACGGCAGGGGCGGCGGGATTGAACTAAACTCCGCTGACGGAGTTTTTACCGGCTGTACTTTCAGCAACAACACAGCAAGTTTTGGCGGTGGGATTATCTATATCGGTAACGGCGGACGAACTTTGCGCCTTATTAATAGCACTGTCAGCGGCAATAATAGCTCGTCTAATAGCGGCAGCGGTATCACCAATTTCAGCTTCAGCGACAACAGCAGATTGGAAGTGACGAACAGCACGATTGCCAACAATACCAATGGCATCGGCATTCTCACGTCCACACAGAACACAGGCAGTACCGCCACGACGACGCTCCGCAATACCATCATCGCGGGCAACACGCCAAACAATCTGGCAACCCAAATGAACTTCGG
>JANNUY010000190.1:0-1646 GCA_031414155.1 Acidobacteriota bacterium | reverse complement strand
GCCATTGAGCCGACCACGACGATCAGCAACGCGCCGAATAAAACATTGACGCCGAGCCGTTGATATTTCGGCTCGTAACCGCAAATAAACGGCGCGATAAAAAGCCCTGCGGCCAGCCACGCGGTGGCAATCCAGAAAATCCCGAGCTGCGTGTGCCAACTGCGCGTGACGACATAGGGCAGATAATCCTGTAAAGGAAAGCCGTAAAGCCCGCCGCCTTCTACGCCGTAATGCGCCGTGATGATGCCCATCACGATTTGCAGCAGGAACAAAAGCGTCACGACGAAAAAGTATTTAACCGTCGCTCGCTGCGAAGCCGTCAGGTTCGCGCTGATGAGCGGGTCTTGCTGCGGCACATCGTCGGTCACGCTTTCGGTTTTACTTTGCGCGTAATACCAAACCATCCAGCCGATGCCGGCGAGCAACATCATGATGCTCACGCCCGTCCAGATAATTGAACCGCTCGTCGGCACATTGGCGACCAGCGGTTCGGGCGGAAAATTACTTGTGTAAGAGATTGTGTCGTTCGGGCGATTGGCGGCAGAAGCCCACGCCGTCCAGAAGAAAAACGAATTCAACTGCCGCAGTTTTGTTGGGTCTGACTGCGCATTTTTTTGGATGGCGTAATCTTTATTGCCGCTCGTGAAAATGCCGGAGTAATGCTTGAGGTTTTCTTCGAAGGCCTGCGCGCGCAGCGGCTCAATCGTCAACCGGTCAGTCGCCGCATCGTAGTTATTTTTTCTGACCGTATCTTGCAGCCGTTGGCGCAACGCGGCTTGTTGCTCTGAGCTGAGCTGGTCGTACTCATTGCCGAATTGCGCTTGCGCCCAATGGTTCAGCATAAAAACGGCTTCGCGGTGCAAATAATCTGCCGACCAATCGGGCGCGACATAACTGCCGTGTCCCCAAATCGAACCGACCTGCATGCCACCCAGCGCCTGCCAAACGTTTTGCCCGTTCTGTATTTGTTCTGCCGGAATCAAAACTTGCCCGTCGGTTGTTATAACTTCGCGCGGGATGGGCGGCTTCTGGCGATAAATTTCAGTTCCGATCCAACCCAAAACGGCAAACGAAAAAACAAAAATTGCGGTGAAAATCAGCCATAGCTTTCTCATTTGAATTTTCCTGTTTGAGCTTCAACTTTCCATGAACTTCGTGACTAACAAACGCAGTTCTGGTTCGGCGACGACTTCGTGTTCGACGGCTGCTTCCAACGTCAGCAAGGTTCCGACTTCGAGTTTTTGTTCGCCTTCTAAATCGTGTCCGGCGCGCAAGGTGCCGTGGCCTGCCAAACACAAAATGGTGATCGGTTCGGCGGCTTTGTGCTTTGCCAGCACAGCCTTGTCGCGCAGCGTAATCTCAAGTAGGCGACGGCGCGCGCCGCTAAAAATTTCTTTCGCTTCTTTGGGCTTTTCGCTGCGAGGAAGCTCGCCCAACGCAAGGTTTTTGATTAACTCAATGTTCTTCATCATTACCTCGGGTGTCACTCTTCTTCATATTCGCCTTCGTGTTTCATTCGTTCGGCAAAACCTTCCGATGAGGCCGGGTCGAGTTCCCACCGATGTTTGTCTCTGGATTCCAACTTCTCGGTCGTATGGAGCAACTCGCCGTCTTCATAGTTCAGCCCCATGGCTTTGCCCAATTCG
>JANNUY010000189.1:0-4585 GCA_031414155.1 Acidobacteriota bacterium | reverse complement strand
ACGAATTCGCCCAAGCCTTGCCCAAAGGCGTCGCCGTTGGCTGGCAGGATTTCGCCGCGTTGCTCAAAGCCTTGCTCGACGCCGATGCCTTTAACCAACCCGCCAAACAAATCGAATTGGTGTTGCAACACGGCTATCTCGAATACCTGCAAGCCAATTACGAAAACGCCGAGGCGCGCGAAGAAGACCTACGGCAACTGGCGAATTACGCGCAACGCTTCGACTCGACCGAACAATTCCTGAGCGAACTCGCGCTCATCAACACCGAACGTTTCGGCACGCCCGGTGCTACGGTGGGCGAAGACGTGCAGGAAGGCGCAGACGAAGACGAACATGTCGTGCTGTCTTCGGTGCATCAAGCCAAAGGTCTCGAATGGCGCGACGTATTTTTGATCTGGGCCGCCGACGGACGCTTCCCCTCCGCCCGCAGCCTGCGCGACATCGAAGGCGAAGAAGAAGAGCGCCGGTTGTTTTATGTTGCGCTCACCCGCGCACAAGACGAGTTGTATGTGTGCTTCCCGCTGCTCGAATCAGACCGCGCGCGCCAAAGCATCGTGCAACGACCTTCGCGCTTTGTGACCGAAGTGCCGCGCGAGCTTTTCGAGATTTGGAATGTGGATGAAGAATTGGCTGCGCTGGATGAACCCCATTTGGCTTCGTTGCCGATGCCGAAGTTGTTGAATTGAAACTTGCCGCTGATTGATGCCGCACATACAATCCGCCCCGAACTCGCACTGAAAGGAAGTAACACTTATGACTCCTGTCGCAGAACTCGCACCTCAACTCGCTTTCAATCCCGCGCTTGCGCCACAGCCTGCGCAAAAGATTGCCCCAGAGATCACATTGCCAGAGGTCGCACTGGATGAGGAGCGCGAATACGAAATCGTCAACGGCCACCCGGAGGTTAAAGAAATGGCAAGCGCACTTCACGGCGGGGTGACCGCCAGATTGATAGTTCGACTTGGTGGATTTGTAGAAGCGAATCAACTCGGTGGCTATTACACGCCGGACACCACTTTCAAAATCGGTAAGAATAACCGCCTGCCTGATATTGGCTTTGTCGCCGCTGAACGCTTTCCTGAAGAAGGCGAGCCGGGAGGCATTTGGCAAATCGTTCCTGACCTCGCTGTCGAAGTGATTTCGCCCAATGATATTTGGGATAAGGTCAATCAAAAAAAACGCGAATACTTTGTGGCAGGCGTGCGCGAAGTTTGGTTGATCTCACTCGAAGGCCGCGAAGCCCAGCTCTGGACCTCGCAGTTCACTGTCAAAATTGTTAATGAAACCGAAGAGCTTTTCAGTGAAACACTGTTGCCGGGCTTTCGCTGTCGCTTAGGCGATTTGTTTCAATTGCCCGTGCGCCGTTCAGCACCAGCCGAGTCATAGTTCTGACCGCCCAGCTTGAATTGGGCGCGCACCGTTTCTCGTAAGATGGCGTGCTTGTGCCTTGCATAGTAGTATTCGCGCCCACAAGAAAGCAGTTCCACTTTTCCGCAACACAATTCAAGGAGATCATCTTTTATGGCGGTCAACGCAACCGATTCGCACGACCCGTCGTCAGTCGCGGCGCGTGCGCATAAACGCATCACGTGGCGGCTGATGCCGTTTTTATTGCTGCTGTATTTTCTCGCTTACATTGACCGCACCAACGTAGGCGTCGCGGCCTTGCACATGAAAATGAGCATTGGCGAAGGTGGCCTCGGCTTCGACGACGCCATCATCGGCATCGGCGCGGGCATCTTTTTCATCGGGTACTTTCTGCTCGAAATCCCCGGCACGCTGATCGTCGAAAAGTGGAGCGCGCGCAAATGGATTGCCCGCATCATGATTACGTGGGGCATTGTGGCGACGCTGATGGGTTTCGTCGGCAAGCCGTGGATGAACTTTCTTTGCGTCGTAGACTGGTGCGCGGTGTTTCGTCCGGTAACGACGATACTTGGCAAGCTGACTTCGCTGATGGGCGTCAATCCGCCGAACATGGTGAATTGCTCGTGTGAAGTGAAGCAGTTCTATTTTCTGCGCTTCCTGCTTGGCATTGCCGAAGCAGGTTTCTTCCCCGGCATCATCGTTTATCTGTCGCATTGGTTCCGCTATCAAGATCGCGCCAAAGCTAAGTCGCAATTCATGATCGGCTTGCCCGTCGCCACGATCATCGGCATTCCGCTGTCGCAATGGATTATGCAAACGATCAACTGGGGCGGATTGCAAGGCTGGCGTTGGGTTTACATTATCGAAGGCATTCCTTCGTTCATCATCGGTTTTGTCACGTTGTATTACCTGACCGACAAACCTAAAGATGCGAAATGGCTGCCTGAAGACGAGAAGGCTTGGATCATGGGCGAACTCGAACGCGAACGTATCGCCAAGCAATCGTCCGGCGGCAAGCAAACGCTCTGGCAGGAAATCAAAGAAGCCATGAGCAAAAAAGAAACGATTTTGCTTTGCGCGATTTATCTCGCCGTCGTAATTGGCTATTACGGCTTGACGTTTTTTATCCCCGCGATCACTGCGCGGATGGAAGGCCGTTCGAAAGGCGAGCAAACGCTGATCGCTACGTTGCCTTATATCTTCGGCCTTTTCACGATGCTGTGGAACGCGAAACATTCCGACCAAACCGGCGAACGCCGCATTCACACCGTCTGGCCGTTGCTATTGGGCGCAGCCGCGTTGGGCGTGAGTGTTGTCGCGGGTGACAACCTGATCGTCGCCGTCATTTGCCTTTGCCTGGTCGGCATCGGAGTTCACGCTTACCTGCCGATTTTCTGGACGTGGCCGAGTGCGTTTATGACTTCAGCCGTAGCGGCGACCGCCGTAGGGCTGATCAATTCCGTCGGCAACCTCGGCGGATATTTCGGTCCGCAAGTCGTAGGGCAACTGAAAAAACAAAGCGGGTCTTATACGCCGGGGCTGACGTTTCTGGCGGTTTCGATTTTAGTTTCTGGCATTCTGGCGATGTTTCTGAAGTTGCCGGAAAAGAAAGAAGGGAAGCATTAGTCTATGAATCCATTTGATCTATCAGGCCGCGCCGCCATCGTTACCGGTGGCAACGGCGGCATCGGACTCGGCATGGCGCGTGGGTTGGCCGAAGCTGGTGCATCCGTCGTCATCGCTGGTCGCAACGCAGAGAAAAACGCCGCCGCTGTTGCCGAACTCGAACAAGCCGGAGCCAAAGCGGCTTCGTTTATCGTCAACGTAACCGATCAGGCTTCGTGTCAGGCGATGGTGGCGTTCGCGGCGGAACGCTTCGGGCGGCTCGACATTCTCATCAACAACGCAGGCACGAACATCCGCAAGCAGCCGATGGAATACGCGCTGGCCGAGTGGCACGAAATCATGGAAACCAATCTGACCAGCGCCTTCATTTGTTCGCAGGCGGCTTATCCCGCAATGACGAAAGCGGGCGGCGGCAAGATCATCAACATCGGTTCGATGATGTCTATTTTCGGAGCTTCGTTCGCCGTGCCTTATGCCGCCAGCAAAGGCGGCATTGTGCAAATGACGAAGGCGTTGGCTACGGCGTGGGCTAAAGACAACATTCAGGTCAATGCCGTGTTGCCCGGTTGGATTGATACTGACTTGACGAAAAAAGCGCGCGAACAAGTCGAAGGTTTGCACGACCGCGTGATTCAACGCACGCCCGCCGGACGCTGGGGAGTTACGCAGGATTTCGCAGGCATCGCGGTATTTCTTTCAAGTCCGGCTTCGGATTTCGTTACGGGGACGGCGATTCCGGTTGATGGCGGGTATTCCGTGCAAGGGTAGCGATGGGATACGCGGGCTTAAACATTGAAGAACTAAGTCGGCTACTCGCTCGTCAGCGTATCGAAGCGGAAGCTATCGAAGACGATAGTCGGGGTGATCATTGTGTCGTGAAGCTGACAGATATGCGCTACCCACACGAGGTCGCGCTCTTGTATTACGGAAACATGGGAATCGAACCTCGGCTCACGCGTTGCGTCATCGGTGACGAGGTGGCAGGCACAAGTGAATCACTCGGCAATAGAATTCGAGCGTTGGGCGAAAATGATCTTGCGTCGTCACTTGATCTAATTGGACGGAGGTCAGAAGACCCTGACCGGTTGGCAACGTGGCTCAGTAGTGTGTTTCAATCATTGCGTAAGAAAGAGAGCAGTGATGAAACATCCTGATATAAACACGTCTCTGAAAGGTTGAAAGAATTCTCGTGACTGTAACCGCATTACTTGAACGCGCCGCCAACCGCGAACGCTTAACCGAATCTGAATGGCTGACGATCATCAACGAAGCCATGACCGAAGATTTGCGCCGTCGCGCTGATGCGTTGCGGCGTGAATACCATCCCGACAACGTCGTCACCTACGTCGTAGACCGCAATATCAATTACACCAACGTATGTTTTTCGGTTTGTAACTTCTGCGCCTTTTATCGCAAGCCCGGCAGCGCGGATGGCTACGTGCATTCTTACGAAGAGATTTATGAGAAGGTCGAAGAGATGCTCGCCATCGGCGGCAGCGGCGTGCTGATGCAAGGCGGCTTGCATCCTGACTTGCCGCTCGATTGGTACAAGACGCTGTTGAGCCAGTTGAAATCGCGTTACGGCATTCAC
>JANNUY010000188.1:0-3403 GCA_031414155.1 Acidobacteriota bacterium | reverse complement strand
CGCATCCTCGGCTTGGTGCGCGAACAGGTGTTCGCGGCGTTTTTCGGTACGGGGCTGGCGAGTGCAGCCTTCGCCGTAGCCTTTCGCATTCCCAATATGTTGCGCGACCTGTTTGCCGAGGGCGCGTTGTCAGCCGCATTCGTGACGACCTTCACGCAAACTCTGAATCAAAAAGGCGAAAAAGAAGCCTGGCGTTTAGCGAACCTCGTCAACAACGGCTTGATCGTCGTGTTGTCGGTAGTGACGTTGTTAGGAATGGTTTTCGCACCACAAATCGTCAACTTGCTGGTAGGCGCGAGCGAAACGGCGGGTGGGGAAGCCGAACGGGCACAGATGATCGCGCTCGCCATACACATGACGCGCATCCTGTTGCCGTTTTTGATGATGGTTTCGCTGGCGGCGGTGGCGATGGGCGTACTGAATACGAAAGGCTATTACGCGATTCCGGCGTCGGCCTCGACGATGTTTAACGTAGGCTCCATCTTTGGCGGCTTGTCGTGTGCCTATGCTTACGCGCCGGACTACATCACCGAGATTGCGCGCGCCTTGTGGCATCAGCATCCGGTGGCCCGCGATCAGGCGGGCGCGGTTAAAGCCATTGTGGGGATGGCGGTCGGTACGTTGTTAGGAGGCGTGTTGCAATGGCTGATACAAGTGCCGAGCTTGCGTGCCATCGGCTATCGGTGGCGTTGGCAGGTGAGTTTCACTGATCCGGGTTTGCGGCAAGTGATGCGATTGATGGCTCCGGCGATCATCGGCTCGGCGGCGTTGCAGGTAAATCTGGTTGTAGGAACGAACTTCGCTACGAGTCTCGGCAGCGAGCCGGTGAACTGGTTGCAGTTCGCGTTTCGACTGATTTACCTGCCCATCGGCATCTTTGGCGTAGCGATTTCAACTGCGACCCTGCCGATCACTTCGCGCGCAGCGGCGCTGGCCGACTTGACCGAATTCAGAACGGCGTTAGGCAAGGCGTTGCGACTCACGTTTGTGCTGACGATTCCTTCGGCAGTGGGGTTGATCGTCTTGAGCCGCCCGATCATCGCGTTGATTTACGAACGCGGAAAGTTCACGAGCTTTGACACTGAACAAACCGCGCAAGCCTTGAGTTATTACGCCTTGGGCTTGGTGGCTTACTCGACGATTCGCGTGCTGGCTCCTTCGTTTTATGCGTTGAAAGAATCGCGCGTGCCGATGATTACGAGTCTGGTTTCGATTGCGACAAATTTTATCGTGAGTTGGGTTTCCCTCAAGTTGGGTTTCGGCCATCGCGGACTGGCGCTGACGGTGGCGTCGGTCGCAGTCGTCAATTCCGCGTTGCTGTTTATGTTTATGTACCGCCGCGTCGGCGCATTAGTCGGAGCAAACTTGCGCGAAACCTTCAGTAAAGTGCTGGCGGCTTCGTTGTTGATGGGAGGGCTGTGCTGGCTGGTGAATTGGCAAATGCACCACTGGTTCGGCGGCGAACGTTTTTTGGTACGCGTGCTGACGGTGATGCTTTCGGTAGGCGTTGGCGTCGTAACATTTTATGCCACTGCGCGGCTGCTACAGGTAGACGAACTGCGCGTACTCACGAACATCGTAAAGCGCAAGCTGGGCAAACGTGCGGCATAAAAAAATAGCATTCAAGCAAAAGAAATAGGGACAACGGAAGAAGATCAAATTCCGTTGTCCCTATTTCTTTTGTCGCACCAGATTAGCGTTGATTGTTTAAGCTATTGCCGCCCAGACGTGGGAAGTCCATCACTGTGGAAGCCGGAGCGAGTTGCTGGTTGCTGCCGGGTTTGAAGTACTTATAGGAAATCGAACGATAAAGGCGACCGGCGATATCGGCGGCGCGTTTGCCTGCTTCGGTCGAACCGGTTGTGACGACGGTGACGACGAGGCGCGGGTTTTCTACGCTGGAGAAGGATGTGAACAAACCGAGCTTGTCGGTGTCGCCCGTGCAGGTTCCGGTTTTGCCTGCGACCTGGCTCAATGGATCATTCGCCAGCTTGGCTGTGCCGTAATTCACGGCACCGATCATACCCGCCATCATTCGCAAGCGGTCTTCGGGCGACATTTCGATGCGGCGTTTCAGTTGCGGTCGGAAGTTGTTTTGTTCTTCCGTCGAACGCGGGACACGCGGGACATACAAGTTGCCGCCGTTGGCGATAGCTGAAGTAAAGGTGGCAAGTTGAACTGCCGTCATGCCGAATCCGTCGCCGTGGCTTGGCATGGTTCGGGTATCTTCTTCGGGAATAAATCCGGGGCTTTCACCCGGATAGTTAATACCGGTCATTTCACCGAAACCGAAATTGCTGGCGTAACGCATCATGCCTTCAAAGCCTACGCGATGGCCCACCACCTGAAAGAAAGGATTGTTTGAGCGCGCCAGCGCGTCAGTCAGGTTCATCGAATAACGCGCCGCGATGGGTACGTCGAGGTTCGGGTCGAACACGCCTTCGTGCAAGGCCGACAAGCCTGAGATCAGCTTCACCGTCGAGCATGGCTTAACCGGTGAACCCAGCGCCATCTGTTGATTGACGATGGCGAATACGCGCCCGTTGTTCGGGTCCATCACGACCACTGTGCCTGCTTTGCCGCCGAGGGCTTCGATGGCGGCACGGCGGATTTCGAGGTCTTCGCCGGTGCTATTGTCTTTGAGTACGTTGGTGGCGGCGATGTTGCGCAAGCCTTCGTCGCGGGCGCGAATGGCGCGCATATGAGCTTCATAAATAGCTTGGCGACGGCGGCGTTCGGCGGCGGCGAGGGCAGCGCGATAAGACCCAACTTTTTTGCGCTCTTCTTTGGTCAGCTTGCCTTTTTTACGCAGCAGCGCCTGCATTTCTTTGGCATTCGCTTTGGTGCTGGCTTTGACTTCGGCACGGCTGACGCGCTTGTTCGTACTGGTTTTTTTACTGCTCCTGGATTGCGTTTTAGCCGCAGCTTTTTTGCGCGACCTGGTCGCCGCCGCCAGCGGCTGGCACGTCAAGAGCAACGTGCATACGAAAAGAAACAAAACGTGCGCTTTGGGCGCGCGCAAATACTTCAGCATTGCTAGACCCTTTCTTTCTGCTGAACAGCCTTGGGGTTTGGCTGTCAGGCAACGATTTCTGGTGGACAAGCTGGCAGCAGCGTCAAAAAGTGACGACTGGCCCGGAAAAAGCGCGACGGGTATAGGCACTTTCGGCGAAACTTCGACAGATTGAACTTTCTTATCTTTCTTATTCTGGTAGTGGTTCAAGCGGGTGAGAGGTGATAGTCTCGCCCATATGGTCATAATGATTATCAAATGCTACCACTGTGGCAGCGAAAAGATCGTCAAGCACGGCCTGACGAAAAATGGAAAGCAGCGCTACAAATGTCACGACTGTGGGCGGAGCAGCCGTGCGGAACCACAAACGAATGGTTACGGTGAAGCGCA